>JBMLMS010000072.1:0-3904 GCA_049243925.1 Pirellulales bacterium | reverse complement strand
GCCGGACGTTCGCCTTCGCCCTCCAGGCTACGGCTCACTCGGATGTGCCTGCGCTGCGCCATCCATGGCTGCGCTGGTCACATACGCCGGCTCAACGGTAGGGGCAACCCCTCGCCTCCTCAACGAAAGCCCGAGGCGTAAGCCGAGAGGATGCCCCGGTGGCGAAACACGACGCGTATTCCCTTCGGCTCACGCCTCGGGCTTCCTGACGGGGAGGCGTGGGTAACCCCGAGCCGGATTTGGCGAGCACGGGTAGCCCAGGCTGGAGCCTGGCCTACTTCAGGCCGGGGCGGCGGTCGAGGGCGCCGCGGACGCCGAGCTGCTCGGGGTGGCGGGCGATCTTGTCGGTGAACACGCGCACGTCGTCCACGATTGGGCGGAGGTCCTTCGTGAGCTTGCTGACGTTCTGGGCCGCCTGGGCGAGGTCGTTGTAGACCTGCGGGTCGCGCACGAGCTTGCCGAGCGTGCCCTGCGATTCGTTCAAGGCCTTCGTGAACATGGCGGCCTGCTTGAGTGTCTCGTCGAGGCGGCCGATCGTGCGATCGACCTGGGCCACCATTTGTTCGCCCCGTTCACCAAGCGGCTTCGTGAGGCCCTCGAGATTGCGGAGGTTGCGGTCGGCCGTGTCGACGGTGGTGCCGATGCCTTGCACGGTGGTCCGTAGATCGGCGAGCACCTGCGGCAGGGCTTCGATCGCGGCCTTCATCTTTTCGCGGGCCTTGGGGTCGCCCATCACGTCGTTGATGTTGCCCATCGCGATGCTGAAGTTGTCGAGGGCCGCCTCGGTCTTGCGGACCATCTTCTCGAACTTGTCGTCCTCGCCGAGAAACATGCGATCGAGGTTCGTGGAGAGTTTGGTGACCGACGCGCTCGCCTCGGCCAGCGAGTCGAGCGTGGCCCCGAACTTGGGCTCGAGCGTGGCGAACACCTCGAAGGGATCCCGCGAGACTGCGCCCATGAGGATCTCGTCCGGGGCGAGCCGCTGGCGAGGCGGGACGATCCGGCCCGGCACGAGCGAGATCTCGGCATCGCCGAGCAGCGTGCCGGCGATGCGGGGCTGCTCGTCCTTGTAGATCGGCACGTAGGAGTCGACATCGGCGACCACGGTCACACCGCCGCGTTCGTTGAGCGTGACGGTCGCGACCCGGCCCACGAGGATGCCGTTTTTGCGAACCGGCGTGCCCTGGGAGACGCCCCGCGCGTCGGCGAAGTCCATCTTCAGGGGATACGTCGCCTGCACGAGCGATGGCAGGTCGCCGAAGAGCACGATCAGGATGCCGGCGATGATGGCGGTGGCGAGCACCATCACACCGACGCGAAACTGCATCACGCGGTCGTTCATGGAGACCCCTCGGCCGCGTCGCGGTCCTCGGCGGCCTGTTCCCCGCGCAGCTCCGTGAGTCGGGCGCCGGCCCGGCCCTCCACGAACTGCCGCACCCGCGGGTCGCGGCTCTGTTCGAGGTCGGCCGGTGTGCCGTCGAACACGATCTGCGGTTCGTCGGCGGCGAGCCGGAACAGCGGGTAGAGCATGATGATGCGGTCGGCGACCTTGCGGGCGGTGTGCATGTCGTGGGTCACGACGACGCTCGTCACGCCCTCGCGGGCCCGCACTTTCAGGATCAGTTCGTTGATCACGTCGCTCATGATCGGGTCGAGGCCGGTGGTCGGTTCGTCGTAGAGGAGCACGGGCGGGTCGAGGGCCAGCGCCCGGGCCAGGCCGGCCCGCTTCCGCATGCCGCCGGAAAGCTGCACCGGCTTCTTGCGGGCGGCCGACCGTGGCAGGCCCACTTCGGCGAGCAGCTCGTCGACGATCGTGGCCACTTCGGCAGCGCCGATCCGGGTGTGTTCGCGGAGCGGAAACGCGATGTTGTCGGCGATCGTGAGGCTGTCGAAGAGGGCGGCATTTTGAAACACGAAGCCGTAGCGTGTGCGGAGCTGTGCGAGCTCGCGCTCGGCGAGGCCGCCGATCGACCGGCCCTCGAACCGCACCTCTCCGCTGGTCGGCCGCACGAGGCCGATGAGCGTCTTCAAGAGCACGGTCTTGCCGCAGCCACTCTCCCCCAGCACAACGAGCGTCTGGCCGCAGGGGATATCGAGCGAGATCTCGCGGAGCACGTCCTGCTGGCCGAACCGCACGGAGACGGCGTCGACGGCGAGCACGGGCTCTCCGGGGGCTTCGCGGCGAACGGGCTTGGCGGGTGCGGCGACGGGCATGGGTGGTCCTAGAGCAGTTTTCGTGGCCCTTCGGGCCGGAAGAAATCGTGGACGTTGTTGAGCCAGATTCCCAGGAACAAATCGAGCACGAGGATCAGCACGAAGGAGTGGACGAAGGCGTTGGTGGCCGCCCGGCCCACGCCTTCGGCGCCATGGTCGCAGTGAAACCCGTGATGGCAGCTCACGAGCGCGATCGCCGCCCCGAAAAAGAAGGTCTTGAAGATGCCCATCAGGAAGTCGAAGGCATCGACGTATTCCCGGGAATTCGCCCAGTAGTGGTGGTAGTCGATGCCGAGCACGAGGTGGGAATACAGGTAGCCTCCGAGCACCCCCATGAAGTCGGCCATGATCGTGAGCGTGGGGATGAGCACCAGGCAGCCGAGGAACCGGGGCACCACCAGGTAATAGATCGGGTTGGCCCCCATGCTCTCGAGCGCGTCGATCTGTTCGGTCACCCGCATCGTGCCGAGTTCCGCGGCCATGGCGCTGCCGACGCGGCCGGCGAGCATCGTGGCCGCGAGCACCGGCCCCAGCTCACGGACGAGCGAGAGGTTGATGACCGAGCCGAGCCGGGTCTCGAGGCCGAGGGCCTTGAACTGGGCGAAGCTCTGCACGGCGAGTACCATGCCGATGAAGAGCCCCGTGAGCGCCACTACCGGCAGCGACATCACGCCGATCTGATAGAAGTTTGGCAGGAGCACGTCGCGCCGCTGGCGGCGCAGGAAGAGCCAGCCGAGCGTCTGAAACGAAAAGATCGCCACGTCGCCGATCCCGGCGACCCGGCTCATGGCAAACGCCCCCACATTCGCGATCTGGTTGGTGAACCAGCCCGACAAGCCGGCGGCGGGGGCGGAGGTGATCGATGCAGCCATGATGGTCGGCCGCTGTTAAGCGCGGCGCTCCTTGCCGGTTGTTTCGGAAGTGCCGGGCAGGGAACTTGAGCCGGTCGTGCGGCGCTCGCGGAATCTGGGTAGAGTGGCGAAACGGGCACGTTTCGCGCAGAGGGACCTACGAAGCCATGATGCCGATTGCCCCCCATTCGCCAGCACGCCGTGGACTTTCTGCCGTGGCCGTGCTGTTCTTCGGAGTGGCCAGCGCACACGCTGCGGCGACCTCGCCGAATACACTCACCGAGCCCGAACACCGCGGCGGCTGGCGGCTCCTGTTCGACGGCCAGTCGCTCGACGGCTTTCGCGGCTATCAGAAGGACGGCCCTGGCGCGGGCTGGGTGGTCGAGGAAGGGACCCTCGTGCGCCGGGGGACGAACGCGGGGGACCTCGTCACGAAGGAGACATTCGATCACTTCGAATTGGAGCTCGAGTTCCGGGTCGCACCCGGTGGAAACAGCGGCGTGATGTTCCACGTGACCGAGTCAGAACCGAAGCCGTGGATGAGCGGGCCCGAGGTGCAGATTCTCGGCAACGCGGCGGACCTTCATTCCCAGAGGACAGATTCTCAGAAGACAGGCTGGCTCTACCAGTTGTACGAGGCGAAGACGGATGCCACCCGGCCGGCAGGCGAGTGGAACAGGCTCTCCCTGCGCGTCGCCCCGGACTCCGGGCAGGTGTGCATCAACGGCGTCCGATACATCACGTTCAAGAAAGGCAGCCCCGACTGGGCCAAGCGAGTTGCGAAGAGCAAGTTCGCACAGTTCCCCGACTTCGGCCGTGCCGAGCGCGGGCATATCTGT
>JBMLMS010000071.1:0-2818 GCA_049243925.1 Pirellulales bacterium | reverse complement strand
CCGCGTCCCGGGCCGACCCAGTTGGCCGCCTTGTGTCGGGGGAGCACGTAGCGGATGGGATTCACCCGCGGGCACGGCCGGTTTCACCGGCGGCTCGAACGCCCAGTGCACCCCCCATTGGGCCCCGTCGCCGATCCAGCGGGTGAGCAGATCCACCTGCTCCTCAGTCAGCGGCTTCTTGTGCGCACTCGGCGGCGGCATCTGGACATCGGGATCGGTGCTGACGATCCGCGCGATGAGCTCGCTCTCGGCCGGCGCGTCGAGCCTCATGACGGCGATTGCTCCTTCGCGGGTGTCGAGCCGCAGGTCGGCCTCGCGGTGCCCCTCGTCTGGCCCGTGGCACGCGAAGCAGTTTTCCGACAGGATCGGCAGCACGTCGCGGCTGAATCGCACCGGCTCGGCCGCCGCAGCCGGGAAGGCACCGGCCGCGACCGCGGCAACCGCGCAGAGATGGGCGACGACGATCCTGCTCATGCGAGAAGTGTTTCAGGTGGCGGCCTCGGCGTCTTGCATGGCCGCGCGACCGGTTTAGTATGATTTGACCATTCCCGAGGCCTCCCATGGGCTGCCACACCACCGCCGGTTCCGCAGACACCGCCGCCTTTCAGCGGGCGTTCTTTGCCTGCTGCCCGCAGGCGAAGTCGGTCATGCAGCTCTTCGACGCGTTGCCGCAGACCTATTTTTTTGCGAAGGACCGCGAGAGCCGGTTCGTGGCCGTGAACCACATGTTTCTCGACAATCACGGTCTTTCGGACGAGTCGCAGGCGATCGGCAAGAGCGACCGCGACTTCCATCCGCCGCTCATGGCCGAGGCCTACATCGCGGAGGACCGGCGGGTGATGGAGTCGCGGCGGCCGCTTCCGGGGCAGGTCTGGGCCGTGCTGCATCGCCGCACCTCACCCCGCTGGTATGTCTCCACCAAGACGCCGCTCTTCGGGCCCGACGACGAGGTGCTCGGCCTCGCCGGTGCGATGTATCGGATCGACGATCCGAAACTGCTCGCCGGCTATTTCCAGGAAATGCTGCCCGTCATCCGCCACGTCGACCGCCACTACGCGGGCAATGTCTCCATGGCGGCGATGGCCAGGCTGGCGGGGCTGTCCTCGACCCACTTCAACCGCCGCTTCCGCGAACTTTTACGGATGACGCCGTCGCAGTATCTGCTCACCGTCCGCGTTCAGCACGCCCGCGGCCTGCTCGCCACCACCGACACGCCGCTGGCCAAGATCGCCGCGCTCACCGGCTTCACGGATCAGAGCCACTTCACCCGTCGATTCCGCGAAACCACGGGCCTCACGCCCGACGCCTACCGCCGCCGGTTCCGTTCCTGAGCACTTCTCGGGGCTCGGCGCGTCACTTCTTGTCCGACGTCAAGGCGAAGTCAGCCGCCGTGACCTCGCCCGCCCGGGGTTCGACCTTCAACAAGACCGAACCGGGGTCGCGGTATTTCGCAGGAACGAGTTCCTCCACCGCATCGACCGCAGACCCGCCGTCGTCGACTTGCCCGACGACCTTCTGCGCCCTGATCACCACCCGCATCGGGTTGGGCGAGACGTTCACCCGATACCGGCCTTTGTCGTCGGTTTGGGTGGCAGCAGTCTGCCCTTGAGGACCGACTGGAAAAAATTGCACGACGGCCGCCGGCAGTGGTTCACCGTCAAGCGTGACGACGCCAGCGACCCTCGTCGGGCGTGAACACCCCAGCACCGCCGCCCAGCACATGGCTATGGCAAGGACAAAGCCCACACTCCGACAGCATGGCCTGACGGCCCGTGGATCATGCGGAGTCGCCATCACTCGTCTCCCACCACATCGCCCATGCTGCGAGTGCTCAGGCCCTGCCACACGCCCAGCCAAACGGAGTTCGGCATGAACCTCACCGATCCGTCGCACATCAAGACCATCACACCGTTGGGATGCTTGCTTCGTGAAGCGATCGAACTGTTCCCGCGTGTGCCAGCTTCCAAGATCGAGCAGGGCATCTCGGCTGTCGATCTGCACGCATACATGCCATCACTCCCGGAGTTGGGCGTGGAACGCGTCGTGAACATGAACGTGCCCGCATCCTGGAAAATCACCCCCCGGCCGTCTTCAGGTGCGGTCGTTCCAATCAACGCATTCGGATGAATGAGGATTTCGGACATGAGGAGCGTCTTCGACGATCCGTCCGTGATCGCGCCGATCCGCGACCGATACGGAACATTGTTTGGCCAATCGTTGCCCGATGACCACCCTGTCACGCCGGACGAATTGGTGCTCAGCACGACATTCGTGCCCGAGTTCATCACGTAATTGCCGAGGGCGGCCCTCCCGGAGGGGTGGATTGGGCCAACGGAGTTCGGGCGATCACTCGGGCAGTAATACACGCTCACCGGAACCTCGACCAACGATTCGTTGCCCGAGTTGTGGACTGGGCGGTCGAAATCGTACCGGTCGTAGAGACTCGATTGATCGATGTAAGGCCATATGGAAACGACAAAGGTGCGACGCGGAGCGAAATTCGCGTTGGCCTGGATTATCCGGTTGCTGCTCGACTCGTCGCCGGGGGGATTTCGCCGACTCGAGCCGAACGGGAAGGCTTTCTGCGCATCGTGGTGGAGGAGCATGCCAAGCCCCCACTGCTTGAGGTTGTTGGAGCACGCCGACCGTCGGCCAGACTCACGTGCCGCTTGGATTGCCGGCAGCAGCAGCCCGACGAGTACGCCGATGATCGCGATGACGACCAGCAATTCGACCAAGGTGAACCCGCGAGGTGGCTTCATGCCGCGACGGATGGTGGGGCTCAATGGTGAGAGACTGAACATCTCCTACGCTCGGC
>JBMLMS010000070.1:0-4378 GCA_049243925.1 Pirellulales bacterium | reverse complement strand
ACGTGCCCGGCTGCCCGCCGCGGCCCGAGCAGCTCATCCAGGCGATCATCGACCTCCAGGACAAGATCCAACGCGAGGGCACGATCACCGGCCGCGAGTTCGACACGGCCGGCCGTCAGGCCCGCAAGCGGGCCCTTGTGGAGATCGCCTCGCCGCTTTCGCTCGACGCCTCCCGCAATCCCGTGCTCCAGCGGGAGCTCGCCGCTGCCGCCGAACCCGCCGTCCGTTCCTGATCCCCGCCCATTCTTCCGCCCACCTCATGCCTCACACGCCCCCCGCAGTCGATGACATCCTCACCGCGCTCATCGAGCGGTTCGGCCCCGTCGAATCGTCGGTCTATCGCGGGCAGACGCGGGTGGTGATCTCGGCGGAAGCCGCCTTCGAGGCCTTGACGCTGCTCCACAGCCGGGGCTTCGATCTGCTCGTCGACGTCTCGTGCGTGGACTATCTGGAATACCAGGGGGCGAAGCACCGCTACGGCCTCGTCTATCTACTCGCAAACACGGCCACGAACCAGCGGCTCACCGTCCGGGTGTTCGTCGACGACCCCGAGCCGGCGGTGCAGAGCGTCGTGCCGCTCTGGGAGGGCGCGAACTGGCTCGAGCGCGAGGTTTGGGATCTCTTCGGTATCCGCTTCGAGGGCCACCCCGACCTCCGCCGCCTCGTGATGCCTGAGGAATTCACCGCCCACCCGCTCCGCAAAGACTATCCGCTCCAGGGCCGCGGCGAACGCCACAACTTCCCCGTCATTACCCGGGACCACAGCTAACCCATGTCCATTGCCCCAGCCGAATTCGACGCGACCAGCCGCGACGCCGCCGCCCGCGACGAAGACTATCTCTGGACGCTCAACTTCGGCCCGCAACACCCGGCCACGCACACGACGCTCCGGCTCGTGCTCAAGCTCGAAGGCGAGCGGGTGGTCGATGCGATGCCGGAGATGGGTTATCTCCATTCCGGTTTCGAGAAGATCGGCGAGCACCTCACGTTCAACCAATATGTGACGGTCACCGATCGGATGAACTACATCTCGCCGATCGCCAACAACGTCGCCTGGCACCACGCCGTCGAAGCCCTGCTCGGCCTGGAGCTCACGCCGCGGTGCAAATACATCCGCACGATCGTCGCGGAGCTCGCCCGCATCAGCGACCACCTGCTCTCCAACGGAGCCGTCGGCCTCGACACGGGGGCCTTCACCTTCTTCCTCTACGCCTTCTACCAGCGTGAGGTGATCTACGACATCTTCGAGACGCTCTGCGGCGCCCGGTTCACGAATTCCTACACCCGCGTCGGCGGCGTGTCGCAGGATTTCACGCCGCTGGTGATCGAGAAGATCCGGACCTTCGTGAAGACCTTCCCGAAGACGCTCGACGACATGGAGCGGCTGCTCACGCGCAACCGGATCTTCGTCGATCGCACGAAGGGCGTGGGCGTGCTCACCAAAGACGAGGCGATCAATCGCAGTGCCTCCGGCCCCGTGGCCCGGGCCAGCGGCGTGACCCGCGACCTGCGTAAAGACGAGCCCTATCTCGCCTACGGCGACCTCGACTTCAAGATCGCCTGCGCCAGTGCCGGCGACTGCTACGCCCGGTATCTCGTGCGGATGCAGGAGATGCGGGAGAGCCTGAAGATCGTGGCCCAGGCCCTGGAACACCTGCCGAGCGGCCCGGTGAACGTGGGCATCGACCAGCGGACGGCCCTGCCGACCAAGCAGCAGGTCTACTCGTCGATCGAGGGCACCATTTCGCACTTCGAGCTCTCGATGGCCAATCGCGGCTTCGAAGTGCCCTTCGAGGAGTCGTACGCCGCGATCGAGGCCCCCAACGGTGAGCTCGGTTTCTACATCGTGGGCGACGGCGACGACACCGCCTACCGGGCCCGCTGCCGGCCCCCCTCCGTGCTCCACTTCGCGCTGTTTCCGTTTCTCATTCGCGGTCACACGCTCTCCGATGTCGTGGCCGTGCTCGGCAGCCTCAACATCATCGCTGCGGAGCTCGACCGATGATCGCCCAGAAAAAAATCCTGACCGACGAAATGGTGGCGAAGATCGAGGCGCTCGCGCCGCGGTATCCGAATCGCCAGGCTCTCACGCTGCCCGCGCTGCACATCGTCAATGCCGAACTGCGGCACGTGCCGCTCGAGGCTGTGGTCGAGATCGCCCAGGTGCTGGGACTGGCGCCCGCCGAGGTGCAGGACACGCTCACCTTCTACCAGTTCTTCCACCAGGAGAAGCCGCACGGCAAGGTGCGGGCGTTCGTCTGCCGCTCGATCTCGTGTGCGCTCCGCGGCGGAGACCACCTGCTCGAGCACCTCTGCCAGAAGAACGGGATCGAGCCCTATGGCACGACGCCTGACGGCGAGCTGACGATCGAGCCGGCCGAGTGCCTCGGCGCCTGCGACTTCGCTCCCTGCATCCTTGCCAACGACGATCTCCTCAAGACCATGACGCCCGAGGCCGCCGAGGCCGAGCTCAAGAAGCCGCGTGCGAGGGCCACCTGACATGACGCCATTCAAACCAGTCTTGCTCGAAGCCGTCGGCGTGCCCGATGGCCACTCCATCGCCAGCTACAAGAGCCGCGGCGGCTATGCGCCGCTCGAGAAGGTGCTCGCCGAGAAGCAGCCGGTCGACGTCGTGGAGATGGTGAAGTCGTCGGGTCTCCGCGGCCGCGGCGGCGCCGGCTTCTCGACCGGCCTCAAGTGGACATTCCTCCCCAAGGATCACCCAGGCCCGATCTACCTGTGCGTCAACGCCGACGAGAGCGAGCCGGGCACGTTCAACAACCGGATCCTGATGGAGGACGACCCACATCAGGTGATCGAGGGAATCATCCTCTCGTCATACGCCACGAGGGCCTCCACGGCCTACATCTACCTGCGGTACGAATATCCCCACAGCTGGCATCGGCTCCAGGCCGCGATCGACGAGGCCTATGTGGCCGGCTATCTCGGCACGAACATCCGCGGCACGAATTTCTCGCTCGACATCTACCTGCACCGTGGCGCCGCGGCCTACATCTGCGGAGAAGAAACCGGGCTCATCGAGAGCCTCGAAGGCAAGCGGGCCTGGCCGCGGATCAAGCCGCCGTTCCCGGCGATCGAAGGACTGTTCCGCAAGCCGACGGTCGTGAACAACATCGAGACCATGGCCTGCGTGGCCCAGATCGCCCGCCGCGGTATCGACTGGTTCAAGTCGATCGGCGTGCCGGCCGATCCGGCCAACCCCCGCGATCCAGGCTCCTACGGGCCGAAGCTCTACTGCCTCTCCGGCCACGTGGAAAAGCCGGGCTGCTACGAGGCCCCGCTCGGCATCACGGCGCGGCAGCTGATCGACGAGTTCGGCGGCGGAGTCTGGAAGGGCCGTAAGGCGAAGGCCGTGATCCCCGGCGGCATCTCGATGGGCCTGATGACCGAGAGCGAGCTCGACACGCCGCTCGACTTCGCCGGCCCGGGCAAGGTGGGCTGCCTCGGCCTCGGCACGGCGGCCGTCGTCGTGATCGACGACCAGACGAGCATCGTCGACTTCCTCCACAACTCCTGCCGGTTCTTCGCCCACGAGTCGTGCGGCCAGTGCACCCCCTGCCGCGAGGGCACGAGCTGGTCGCTGCGGATGCTCGAGCGGATCAAGGCCGGCAAGGGCCGGCTCAGGGATCTCGACCTCCTCCTCGAAATCGGCCAGACGATGGGCATGATGCCCGGCAGCACAATCTGCGGCCTGGCCGACGGCGCCGCCTGGCCGATCAAGAACGCGATCAAGAAGTTCCGCGGCGAGTTCGAGGATTACATCAAGCGGACCAATCCCTCGGGCTGGATGGTCACCGACCCCGTGCCCGCCCTGCAGATCGTGGGAGCTCATTGATGCCGGTTGTGATCGTCGACGGACAAGAGATCGAAATCGGGGCCGACGAGCGGCTCAACTGCATCGAAGCGGCGCGCCGCGCCGGCAAGGAGATCCCGCACTACTGCTGGCATCCTGGCCTCTCGGTCGTGGCCAGCTGCCGGATGTGCCTGATCGAGACGGGCAGCCGCGACGCCGCCACCGGCAAGATCACGATGGTGCCGAAGCTCGTGCCGGGCTGCCAGACGCCCGTCAAGGATGGCACGGTGATCGTCACCGAAAGCCAGACGGTGATCGACAGCCGGGCCCGCGTCGAAGAGGCGCTCCTCATCGACCACCCGATTGATTGCCCGATCTGCGACAAGGCCGGTGAGTGCCTCCTGCAGGACTACCACTTCGAGCACGGACAGGCCGAGCGGCGGGCCGATCTCCATCCCTTCACGAGCCGCAAGCGCGACGTCGGCCCGACCGTCACGCTATTCGTCGATCGCTGCATCATGTGCACCCGCTGCGTGCGGTTCACCCGCGAGGTCTCGGGCACCG
>JBMLMS010000069.1:0-1632 GCA_049243925.1 Pirellulales bacterium | reverse complement strand
TTTACCGCCATGACGCGAGTAGTAGCTGATCCAAAGAACGCCCTCGTGGAGGACCACCCCCGGATAAGCCGTGTCCCCGCCGCCGGATGGCAGACGCAGCGCTTCGGTGAGGGCTCCGGTTTTCGGATCGATCCAGACCAGGGCGGTGTATCCGGTCTGGTGCCCGCCGAAGGCTTCGTGCAGGCGGGTGACGGCAAGCAGTCGGCCATCCGGAAGCACGGTGATGAATTGTCCGCCGATGCGGCGGCCGAGCGGCTTCCAGTTCCATTTCGTATACGGCAGCGCGGCCGTGCCCACATAGCCTGTCGGGTTGGTTCGCGAGTCACGCCCCGCCGGGCTGTCCTGCCTCAGCAGGCAATAGGCTGTGCCGTCTTCCGCGAAGGTCAGATGTGCCTCGTTCTGCCAGTCCTCGCTTGCCGGACCGATGTCGTTGGCCACCAATTCCCAGCGTTGGCCATCGTGCGTGCGATACAGGGCGACTCTCTGCTGATGGATGCCCCCATAGGCCACGCTGTAGCCCGAACCGCCGTGCCATGTGGTCTTCCAGCGCCAGGTCGGATTGTGCTTCTCATCGACGAACGGCCCACGCCAGGTTTCCCCGTCTGCCGACAGCCACGTCGTGGATTGCTGGCGATTCGCGGTCAGACTCACTCCCGCGGTCACCAGCAACTCTCCGTGCGGCGTGATCGAAAGCCCCGCCTCGCGCACATCCCCGCCCTCCCACTCGTGGAGGGCCGCGGATTCCCAGGTCTGGCCCTCGTCGCGTGAGCGGATGACCCGCAGCTTGCCGCTGACGTCGAACTCGTGAATCGGGCCTTCACGGAAGCTGCAAAACCATTGATCCTTGAAACGGATCAGGCCGGTAAAGCCATTGTGCGGAGCCTTGTCCCAGATTTTCCGCACCTCGAGCAGTTGCAGCGAGCCATCGGCCGATCGCGGATTGTTCGAGGCGAAGCGGTCGTCGTGGGTGACGCCGATGGAATCCAACGCGGCCCGGCCGTCGTCGGACGGGGTTCCCGCGCGGGAGGCATACGTCATGAACAAGGCGCCGGAATCATCGGCAAATCGGAATCCTACAGGCGTGGACACGGGGAGGCACACATCGTGCACCGCCTCGGTCTGCGAATCGTAGCGCAGAAATCTGGCGACCGAACCATCCCACGTGAGCACTAGCCTGTCGTCCGCATGCAGCGGCGAAAAATGCCAGTTCACGGCCGGCTCGAGCCCCGTGACGGCAAGCGTGATGTTTCCGCTCAGGCCGGAGTCGGCGGCCGTGTAGTTGATCGTGCCGGCCAGCGCCCGATCGTCGGCGTCGATGACCCCGAACGTGAAGGCCTCATGCTGCCCGGTGCCGGTGGTCTGCTTGGAAAACGCGTTCGCCGGCAGTTCGATGAACACGACCAGCGGTTCTTCGGGCGTGCCGGCCAGCTTGAAATCCTTCTTCCGGGAAACATAGGTGGCCGACCCCGGCGAGGTGCCGGCGGAACTGAAGGCCAGCACCCCATCTTCGATCGTCCACTTCAAGCCGGTGTCCGTCGAGGTGGTAGACCAGTTATCCATCAGATTCCCCGACGAAAAATCGTCGAAAATTTCTGCCTGTGCGAGGCCTCCGATGAGTAATCCGAGTGCCAC
>JBMLMS010000068.1:0-2858 GCA_049243925.1 Pirellulales bacterium | reverse complement strand
ATTGAAGCTTGGTCGACTTTTAACGTGGCCAGCCGACCAACCACGACACGCAATCTGAACCTCTTGCCATCCGGTCGAAACCGGTACGCCCCCATGAGTGGTGATGGGAAACCCGCCGACGCCGCGGGGCCACGGCGGCACCCGGTCCGGACTGTCCGGCGGACTTTTCCATTGTAGGAAACTTCCCGGAGTGTATCGGTCGTGGCGTGCCGAGGGCTGAATTTCCGCGTTCCAAGGCGGCCAAAACGCCGCCGGACAGTTGCCGGCATGGGATACTTGCCCCGGCGGGCCTTCGGTTCGCCGCCCTTTCCAGTCTCCCGATATCCCCCCGATTTGACGCCCACTCCATGGCATCCGTACGCTTGACTCAGTCGTTTTCCCGGTTCAGCCAGACCGCTGCGGCGGCTTCAGGAACTGCACCCATGGCCGCTTCCCGCACACTCGGGTCTGTCGTCCGTCCCTTGGTCGTCGCTGTGCTCGTGGTGGCCTCCGCCGCCGAAGCGACCCTGGCCCAGGAATGGGCCAACAAGATGTTCTCCGTCACGAGCCACAATTTCGGCACGGTGGCCAAGGGTTCGAAGACGGAGTATCGGTTCGTCTTTCGCAACATGTACAAGGAAGATCTGCACGTCGTCGGCGTGCGGACGAGCTGTGGGTGCACGTCGCCAGAGGTGACGAAGCGCGACCTCAAGACGCACGAGACGGCCGAGGTGGTGGCGAAGTTCAACACGCGGACGTTCCTCGGGCAGCACGGCGCGACGCTCACGATCTCGTTCGACAAGCCGTTCTTCGCCGAGGTGCAGCTCAGGGTCGCGGGCAACATCCGTGGCGATGTGACGTTTGATCCGCCGTTCGTCGATCTCGGCAACGTCGATCTCGGCAAGGGAGCATCGCGAAACGTGCGGGTGACGCACATCGGAAGCGCACCCTGGGAGATCAAGGACGTGCGCAGCGTGAATCCGAACTTCGAGGTTCAGCTCTCGAAGCCCACGCACACCGGCGGGCAGTCGGTCTACGACCTCGGCCTGAAGCTCAAGCCGGAAACCCCGGCTGGCTACGTCAAAGGGCAGTTGATCCTCGTCACCAACGATCCGAAGGCGGCCCAGATTCCGATGGACGTCGAGGGCCGCGTGGTGGCCGAAGTCACGGTGAGCCCGCAGTTGCTCGCGCTCGGTGCCGTGCAGCCCGGCCGCTCGGTCACGAAAAACGTCGTCGTGCGTGCGAACAGACCGTTTTGCGTGACGGGTGTCACGTGCTCCGATGGCTGCCTCTCCTGCCCCACGAAAGAAACCCCGGCCACGGTCCACATCCTGCCGGTCACCTTCCAGGCGGGCGACGCCACGGGCAAGGTCGAACGACTGCTGAAGATCACCACCGACCTCGGCGAGGGGGCCGTGCCGAGCGTCACAGTGCAGGCAACGGTGGAGGCCCTGGCCGAGCCGCAAGCCAGTGCGGCGTTGGCGCCGGCCAATGGCCAGGCTGCGACGCTGCCGTAGCGTAGGACAGGCTTCAGCCTGTCGTGAGGCGTGACAGGCTGAAGCCTGTCCTACGTTCTGCCCGCTCAACGAGTCGCGAGTGGCACGTAGTCACGCGGGGTGGGGCCGCAGTAGAGCGAGAGCGGGCGGATCAGGCGGTTGTCGCCGATTTGCTCGATGATGTGCGCCGTCCAGCCGCTCATCCGGGCCACCACGAAGATCGGCGTGAACACCGACACCGGCAAGCCGAGAGCGTGGTAGACCCGCGCGGCGGGCCAGTCGAGATTCGGCTTGAGCTTCTTGCGGTCGAGCATCAGCGCCTCGACCCTGTCGGCGAGTTGTTCAAGCGACTGGGCGGCAGGCTTGCCGCTGTTCATGGCACGGCACATCGCTCCGAGGAGCTTCGCCCGCACGTCGCCGTCTTTGTAGACACGGTGGCCGAAGCCCATCACCACACGCTTTGCGGCAAACTGCTCTTCGAGCCAGGCCTCGGCCCTGTCGGTCGAGCCGATCGCCGCGAGCACCTCGAGCACCTGTTCGTTGGCGCCGCCGTGGAGCGGCCCCTTGAGTGCTCCGATCGCGCCCGCGATCCCGGAGTGCATGTCGGAGCCCGTGGACACGATCGTGCGGGCTGTGAAGGTAGAGGCGTTGAACTCGTGCTCCGCGTAGAGCACGAGCGTGGTGCCGAAGAGCGCCACGTGGTCGGCAGATGGCATGTGGCCTGTGAGCCGCTGGAGCAGGGCAGAAGCGATCGGGCCGTCAGGCCAGGGCCCGACCGGCCGGCCGGCGGCGAGGTCGCACCAGGCCGCGAGCAGCGCCGGCACCTGGCCGAGCAGACTCTCGGCCTGCCCGAGCAGCGCCTCGCGCGGCCCGGGGAGCACGTCGCGCTCGATCTGCCCGAGCATGCTCACACCGGTGCGGAGGGCGTCCATCGGCGAGGCCGACGGGCAGGTGACCGCGAGCCGGGCCAGTGCGTCGATCACGGCCGGATCGAGCGTGCGGGCCGCGGCATGCACCCGAGCGGCGAAGGCATCGCGTTCCGCACGGGTGGGCAGTTCGCCGTGGAGCAGGAGATAGGCCACCTCTTCGAAGTCGCCCGCCCGGGCGAGCGGCTCGATCGCATAGCCGCGATAACGAAGGTCGCCATCGAGAGAGCAGATCGCCGTGCGGCCGGCCACGATGCCGGCCAGGCCGCGGGCGAAGTCGTCGGAGGAGGGGCGGGCGCTGGTGTTCATAGGGTTCCGTGCCATGGTTGTACCGTACAGTCGACAGCTTCGCTGCCGCCCCCGTAGGACAGGCTTCAGCCTGTTGTTCATGGCTCTTCGCGCCCGCGCCGGCTTCGGGCTCCCCATATCCCGTCGCCGGACGTTCGCCTTCGCCCTC
>JBMLMS010000067.1:0-1163 GCA_049243925.1 Pirellulales bacterium | reverse complement strand
GAACGTCCGGCGACGGGATATGGGGAGCCCGAAGCCGGCGCGCGATCGGTCATACGTTACTTTTCCTCGTGGTTCACGTCGCCGAGGTTCACGGCGTCGGCGATCCGGTCGGCGGCGGGGCCGAGGAGGATTTCGCGGTTTTCGAACAGGGCTTCGGGGTCTTGGTCGAGCATCCGGATGCGGCGCTTGCGGAACGAGAAAAATGCGATCACGGCGAGGGCGGCGAGGCCCGCCACGATGAGCACGGCCGTGAAGCCGCGTTCAGCCGACTGGATCAGCCCCGTGATCCGGTCGCCGAACAGGTAGGCCAGGCCGAAGAAGCCACCGATCACGATCGACGCGCAGATGAAGTCGGCGAAGAGAAACCAGCGGTATTTCACCCGCAGGATGCCGGCCGTGAGATAGAAGGGGCTGCGGAGGCCGACGAGAAACCGGGCCACGAAGAAGGCCTTGAGGCCGTGCTTTGTGAGCAGCTCCTCGATCGTCTTCTCGCGCTCCGGCGTCAGAAAGCCCGACCACCATGGGTGTTCCTTCAAGACCCGCGCCCCGAAGAAGCGGCCGATGGCATACATCAGGCTGTCGCCGAGCAGGGCCCCGACGAGGCAGGCGGGGAGGGCGTAATACCATTGCAGGGCCCCGGCCCGGCTGGCCACGCCGGCCGCCACGATCGGCACCTCTTCGGGCACGGGCAGACCGATGCCCGTGAGGGTGAGAAAGAGAATGATGCCGAGGTAGGAACCCCGCTCGAACCAGTCGAACATCGTTTGGGGGGGCGAGTGAGCGGGTGACTTTCCTGAGCGAGCGACGCGGGCAGTATAGCCTACGCGACCCGTTCGACCTCGACCCCGCCCGACTCCGGCACCACGCACGTTTCGGCGTCGAGATTCGCGACGATCACGCGCACGATCCCGGGCCTGGCACCCGGCAGGACGAGAATCGCGGCCACGTCGCCGCCGGGGGCTGCCACGCTCGAAAGGCCATCTGTGCCGAGCACGTAGAGAGCGGTCGAGAGGGCGTCGGCATCGGCGGCCTCCGGGGCGATCACGGTCGCGGAGATCACGCCCGCCTCTGCAGGCCGCCCGGTGCGCGGGTCGAGAATGTGCCCGAGCTTCCGCCCGCGATCGACGAAAAACTGCGTGCCGGAGCCGCTCGTGCCGAGGGCG
>JBMLMS010000066.1:0-1349 GCA_049243925.1 Pirellulales bacterium | reverse complement strand
CGGATCCCGAGCAGCTCGAGGCCTGTGCGGAGCACCTGCCCGGTGAGGTCGCAGAGCGCGAGCCGCGTGGTGCGTTCGGCACCTTCCGCCTTGAGCACGGAAAGCGCGTCATAGAACGTCGAATACGCGCCCGCGACGTCGAAGAGATACGCCGTGAGCACGTTGGGCCGATAGTCGGCCTCCACGTCCTCGAGCGCCTCGGCAAACCGCAGGAGCTGCATGGCGAGGGTCCGCTCCCGGACATCGGTCAACGCGATCTCGCCGGCCTCGCGCCGCACCGCGCCGCGATCAATGCCCCCCTTCGCGAAGATGCCCTCCACCCTGGCCACCGCATACTGCATGTAGGCGGCCGTGTTGCCCTTGAGCTCGAGCATCTTGTCGAAGCTGAACGTGTAGTCGGTGGTGCGGTTCTGTGCGAGGTCGGCATATTTGATCGCACCGATCCCCACGGCCTCAGCAATCCGCCGCCGTTCCGCTTCGGGCATTCCGCCGCCGCGGTCGACATCGGCCACGGTCACCACGCTGAACGCCCGGGCCACGCCCTCGTCGAGCAGCGCTTCGAGGCCCACCGTGTCGCCAGCCCGCGTCTTGAACGGCTTGCCGTCGTCGCCGAGCACCGTGCCGAAGGCCACGTGCACGAAGTCGACGCCGCCGACGCCCCAGCGCCGCGCCGTCTCGAACACCTGCTCGAAATGCTGGCTCTGCCGATGGTCGACGACGTACAGAATCCGGTCGGGCTTCCAGTGCTCCATCCGCCACTGGATGGTGGCCAGGTCGGTGGTCGCATAGAGAAACGCACCATCGGCCTTGCGGATGAGCAGCGGCGGCTTGTCGGGGCCGTCGAGAAACACGCCCATCGCTCCCCGGCTCTCCCGGGCGAGTCCGCAGGCCTCGAGATCGCGCACCGTGCCGGCGAGCAGCGGCTGATAAAAGCTCTCGCCGAGCGTGTGGTCAAACGACACATCGAGCCGGCCGTAGATCCGGTCGATCTCGCGCCGGCAGGCGGGCATGAACTGCTCCCAGAGCCGGCGGTTCTCCGGATCGCCCTCGTGAAGCTTCGCCGTCTCGGCGAGCACCTCGCGGCCCGCCTCGGGGAAGCGGGCGGCGAGCGCCGCCGCCTCGGGGTCGGCCGCGAGTTCGTCCGGCTTCGCATCGGCCACCTTCCGCACGAGCCGGTAGAGCCGGCCGAGTTCACCCGTGGGGTCGGCCGCGAACGCCGCATCGTCGCGACAATGCTTCCAGCCCCAAAGGATCATTCCAAACTGCGTGCCCCAGTCGCCGAGGTGGTTGTCGGTGATCGTGTGGTGACCGCGAAACTTCAGGATCCGCGCCAGCGCGTCGCCGATCAC
>JBMLMS010000065.1:0-3387 GCA_049243925.1 Pirellulales bacterium | reverse complement strand
GCGTCGGGCAGGCCGAGGTGCTCCTTGGGCGTCACGTAGCAGAGCATCGCCGCGCCGCTCCAGCCGGCGAGGGCTGCACCGATCGCGCTCGTGATGTGGTCGTAGCCAGGGGCGATGTCGGTGACGAGCGGCCCGAGCACATAGAAGGGAGCCTCGTCGCACTCTTCCATCTGTCGCTTGATATTCATGTCGATCTGGTCCATCGGCACGTGGCCGGGGCCCTCCACCATCACCTGGCACCCCTTGGCCCACGCCCGCCGCGTGAGCTCGCCGAGCACGTGAAGCTCAGCGAACTGCGCCTCGTCGCTGGCGTCGGCGATGCTGCCGGGCCGCAGGCCGTCGCCCAGGCTCCAGGTCACGTCGTACTGCCGGAAGATGTCGCAGAGATCCTCGAAGTGGGTGTAGAGCGGGTTCTGCTGGCGGTGAGTCATCATCCAGCGGGCGATGAGCGAGCCGCCGCGGCTCACGATGCCGGTGATCCGGTGCATCGTGAGGTGCAGGTGCTCCTGGAGCAGGCCGGCGTGGACGGTCATGTAGTCGACGCCCTGCTTGGCCTGCTTTTCGCACATGTCGAGGAAGTGCTGCGGCCGCATGTCGTCGATGTCGCCGCCAAGTTCCTCGAGCATCTGGTAGATCGGCACGGTGCCGATCGGCACGGGCGAGGCGTCGATGATCGCCTGGCGGATCGTGTCGATGTCCTTCCCGGTGGAGAGATCCATCACCGTGTCGGCGCCGTAATGCACGGCCATGTGGAGCTTTTCGAGCTCCGTCTGCTGGTCGCTCGTGACGGCGGAGTTGCCGATGTTGGCGTTGATCTTCGTGAGGGCGGCGATGCCGATCGCCATCGGCTCGAGCGTTTTCGTGAGATGCACCGTGTTGGCCGGGATCACCATCCGCCCGCGGGCCACTTCGCTCCGGATGAGCTCCTCGGGAAGGTCTTCGCGCTTCGCGACGAACGTCATCTCGGGCGTGATCTGGCCGGCGCGGGCGGCTTCTAGCTGGGTCATCGATGGCTCCTTGGCGGATGGATGCCGGAAGTTTAGCAGTTCGCTACAGCGTCTTTAAGTATTCGAGCACGGCGGCCTTCTCCGCCTCATCGAGCGCCGCCGGAAAGTCATGGCCAGCCGCGCTTTTCCCCGGCCTCGAGGTGTCGAACCAGCCGCGCCGCTCGGCGCTCGGGAGCTTTGCCGGCGGCGTGGCGGCCGTGGTGATCTCGAGGCCGACCCGGGCCTGGTCGTATCCCGACCGCGTGCGCTGCCACGCGGTCGGTCGCTCCTCCGGATGCAACACGTGCCAGAGCGTGGGCACGGAGCCATTGTGAAAATACGGCGCCGTCGCCCAGATGCCATCGAGTGGGGGAGCCACGTAGCCCGTCGGCGGCTCGCGGTTCTTCAGCCGCTCGACATCGCGGCCACGATGGCCGAACCAGCTGTCGTTGAGATCGCTCCGCTCCTTCTGCGTAAGCGAGTCGAACCGCACGCGGTCGGTGCCGATCTCGTCGAGCGCCACCATCCGCTCCGGGTAGGTTCCGTCGGAGCCGTACGTCCCATGGCATGAGGCACAGTGATTCGCAAACACCGCCCTGCCCCGCTCGGCGAGCGCGGCATCCACGGCCCACGGCCACCGCGGCGGTTCGAGCGTCTCGATCCAGCCCTGAATCCGGCGAAACTCGTCTTCCCACTCGGCAAACTTCTCGGGCCCGTTTTCCTTGACGAGTAGAAACTGCATCAGCATCCGGTGCCCCTTGGCCGCGAAGCCGTCGGCGTAGAGTCCCGTGCGCCGGCGGTAGTGCCACCAGGCCGGCGCATCCATGTCGTGGTGGATGAGGTCGAACCGCGGCGGCCGCTGGATGATGTTCAACTCGGCGTCGCGATGCCGCATGAGCGCCACGCCGAAGATCACGGCGTTGGTCGTGCCGTTCGTGGTGCCCAGCGGCAGCAGCAAGGAGCCCATGTCCATGTGGCCGAACGGCTTCCGCTGCTTCACCTTCACGAGCCGCACCTCCTCGGTGAGCGTCTCGAGGGCGTAGTTCGAGTTTGGCAGCCCCGGGATCACCCTTCCCGCCACCTGCCCCTGATGGCAGGCCAGGCAGCTCATCGTCCACGTGCCGGTGGCCCCGCGCACGTATTGCAGCGACCGCGACGGATCCTCGGGGTCGGGATCGAGGCCGTAGCGTTCCATCGCCATCCGCCGGCGCTCCTCGGGCGCGGCTCGTTCGGCTCGGCTGCGGAGCGGTTCGGGCCACGTCGTCCAGAGGGCGTCGAACACCTCCTGGTCGAAGTCGGCCGGCAGATACGCCCGCGACCGCAGCAGATCCCAGCCCGAGCCGGTGGGCTCGTTCGCCACGCTGACCCCCACCGGGGGCATGAGCAGAGTCGCCGCCAGCACCACGCCGGCGCGCCATCCAAGCCTGCATTCGATTCCCGGCACGTTCATGGCATACTGGCTTCCGGTCGCCTGTGCATCTCACCGCTGAGTATAGGCGCCCCCCCGCCCCCGGCCCCCTGCCATGGTCACTGCCAACCCACTCCTGATTCCCGAGCTGCGCGTGATGCTCTCCGAGGGCGATCAGACGGGGCTGCGCGAGGTGGCCGAGGAGCTCCATCCGGCGACGGTGGCCGAGTTTTCCGAGGGGCTCGACGATAGCGAGCTGTGGCAGCTCCTCGACGCCGTGCCGGTCGAACGCCAGGCGGAAATTTTCCCCTATTACCCGATGCCCCGGCAGGTGGACCTCGTCAAGGCGGCCGACCGGCCGCACCTGGGCCAGCTGCTCGAATGGATGGCCGCCGACAACCGCGACGACCTCCTCCGCGAGCTCGACCCGGAGTTCGTGGAGGAGATCCTGCCGCTCGTCGCCAAGGCCGAGCGGCACGACATCCGCATGCTCCTCTCCTGCCCAGAGGAATCGGCCGGGGCGCTCATGACCACCGAATACGCGTCGCTCCCGGCCGACATCACGGCCGGCGAGGCGGTGACGCGGCTTCGCACTCAGGCCCCCGACAGCGAGTCGATCTACTACATCTACGTGCTCGACGCCGAGCGGCACCTCGTGGGCTTCGTGTCGCTCCGCGACCTGATCCTCGCCAAGCCCACGGCCCTCGTCTCCGACCTCATGCAGCGCGACCCGATCAGCGTGCGGGTGGAGGAACCGCGTGAGCAGGTCGTCGAGAAACTCGCCCGCTTCGACTTCATCGCAATCCCGGTGGTGGACGACAAAAACCGGCTCGTCGGCATCGTGACCCACGACGACGTGCTCGACGCCGTACGCCAGGACGCCACCGACGACGCCCAGCGGATCGCCGCCATCAAGCCGCTCGGCGAGAGTTACCTCGAGGCCGCCCTCGTCACGATGACCTGGAAGCGCGGCGTGTGGCTCACGATCCTGTT
>JBMLMS010000064.1:0-10682 GCA_049243925.1 Pirellulales bacterium | reverse complement strand
CTTGGGTGCGAGCCGTTGGCGATCCTGGCAGAACGGGAAGCCGCAGCTCTCGTGCATAAGCTCACGCCTCTCCAGCGCCAGCGACTTGCCAGGCAGTTGCTCGGCGGTGAAGCCGCGGGCGAAGGCCACGGCGTTGCCTGAGAGGTGTCCATATATAGATGGACTGATCGCCGGCCAATCCGTTACCCAAGCCTCAAGTTATGGGTGCAAAATGGGTACACGACGTTGTCCTCGGGAGCAGCCAATCTCCCGAGGACCAAAAACCCCTAGAAAACAAATGCCGGAGGAGGGACTTGAACCCACACGCCCTTGCGGGCAACGGATTTTGAGTCCGCCGCGTCTGCCATTCCGCCACTCCGGCTCGTGAGGGGCATTGCCGCCCGCGAGATTACGGTCTGCGCACGCGTTTTTCCAGCGTTGGCCTCCGCACCGGCCGGGGACGCATGGTAGGGTTAAGACCGCCATGCGCGTGCTCGTGTTCGAAGATGAACGGGTGGAGCGGCTCGGGGTGCTCACCACGGCCCGCCCGGCCTGTGATCTCACCCTCGGAGCCACCACGCTCCACGACGCGCTCGCCTCCTTCGGCACCGTCGAACGCGTGCTCCGGCCCCACCTGGCCCGCTATCTCTCGAGCCTCGCCGGACGCCGCACGGCGCTCTGGGGCGGAGCGTGCGACTCGCCGCCCGAGCTCCCCGAGTCGACGCACGGCGCAGTCGCGCTCGTCGTCAACGCCCGCGTCATCCCCAGCCGTGACAATCTCGCTCGGCTCCGCAGCCTCGCCGATGCCGGCCGCAGAGCCGTCGTCAGCCACTCGGGCGGTGTCAGTGCCGCGGTGCTCCATCGCACGCCGGCGGGAGATGGCGTCGACGATGCGATCCTCCGGGAGATTCGCGCCGCGGGCAGCGACTCGGCCCAGGCACTCGAAGCGCACGGCCTCCCGCAGGCCGACCTCTCCCTCGACCTGCTCGACGAATCGCACCATGTGATCGAGGCGCATGAACGAGCGCTCGCCGGCGCGCTCGCCATCAAGCTCGACTCCGGGCGGTTTCGCGAGGTGCGGCCCGGCTTGTTCGTGGCCGATGGCGCGAGTGTGGCCGACGAAGTGGTCGTGCGGCAGGGGCCCGTGGTCGTCGGAGCCGGCGCCGAGATCGGCCCCTTCGTCTGCCTCGACGGCCCTCTCTGGATCGGGCCGCGCACGCGCGTGAATCCGCATGCCTGGCTCCGGGCCGGCACGGCGATCGGCGCCGACTGCCGCGTGGGTGGAGAGATCGAGGCCACGGCGATGGAAGCCTTCTCGAACAAGGCGCATG
Source organism: Pirellulales bacterium (assembly GCA_049243925.1). GTDB lineage: Bacteria > Planctomycetota > Planctomycetia > Pirellulales > UBA1268 > RGVT01. The sequence continues at coordinate 9,372 of JBMLMS010000064.1, read as the reverse complement.
ACGGGTTCCTCGGCCACAGCCATCTGGGCTCGTGGGTGAACCTCGCCGCCGGCACCGTGACGAGCAATCTTAAGGCGACCTATGGCACGGTGCGCCTCCACGAGCATCGCTCGGACGGCAGCCGGGCCACGACCGACACCGGCCGCCAGTTTTTCGGGGCCCTGATTGGCGATCTCGTGAAGACGGCGATCAACGCGTCGATTCCCTGTGGGGCGCGAATCGGCCTCGCCGCGACGGTTCAAGGCACGGTGCCTGACGTCGTGCCCGCCTTCACCAACGAGATCCTCGGGGGCCGCTCCTCGACAGACCAGGTGGCCACCGTGCTCGAACGCACCATGGCCCGCCGGGGCCTTGAACTGCTCGCCGCCGACCGTGAACTCCTCGCCACCCTCGCCGGGTGAGCGGGCGGGATGACAGACCGAAAGCCTCGCCTACAATTCCTCTCATGGCACTCTCCGACGCCTACACCGCCGGCCGCTTCGGCCTGTCGTTCGAACTCTTTCCGCCCAAGTCGCCCGAGTCGGAGGCGGCGATGTGGCGCACCGTCGACGACCTCATGGAGTTCGAGCCGTCGCTCATCACCTGCACCTACGGCGCCGGCGGCTCGACCCGTGGCACCACGCTCGACGTGCTCAAGGGCGTGCTCTCGCGTCACGACCTGCCGGTGGCCAGCCATCTGACGTGCGTCGGCAGCACGGTCGACGAACTGCGGGCCTACCTGCGCGAAGCTGCGGACGCTGGCGTGACGGCGATCGTGGCCCTCCGCGGTGATCCGCCCAAGGGCGAGACGGCCTTTCGCCAGGCCGAGGGCGGCCTGCGGTACGCCTCGGAACTCGTCGCGGTCATCAAGGCGGAGTTCCCGGAGTTCGGAGTCCTCGTGGCGGGCTATCCCGAAACCCATCAGGAAGCAGTGAGCCCCGAGGCGGATTTCGAGAATCTACGCCGCAAGTGCGCAGCTGGCGGTGACGTCGTCGTGACGCAACTCTTCTACGACAACGCCGACTTCTTCCGGTTTCGCGACCGCTGCGCGGCGCTCGGGATCACCGCCCCGATCGTGCCCGGCGTGATGCCCGTCACCAACTATGCACAGATCCGCCGCATCGCCACGCTCTGCAAGGCCCGCCTGCCAGACTCGTTCACGCGGGCCTTCGAGGCGGCGGGCGACGACGAGGCCGGCCAGTTCGAGGCGGGCGTGGAGTTCGCCACGCGGCAGGTGCGCGACCTGCTCGATGCCGGCGTGCCGGGTATCCATTTCTACGTGCTCAACAAGTCGCCGGCCACCGTCCGCGTGCTCACGAACGTCGATCTGCAGCGCACGTGACACTACGACCGGGGCGGCAGGTCGTCGTCCATGGTGCTGATGTAGTTGCGCAGCCGTTCGAGCTCGTCGCTCACGTGCCGCAGCTTGAGCATGTTTTCCACCCGCTTCACGAGCTCGACCTTATTGACGGGCTTCGAGAGGAAGTCGTCGGTGCCGGCCTCCACGGCCCGCTCGATGTCGCCGAGTTCGCCGAGTGCGGTGACCATCAGGATCATGATCGGGCTCGTGGCCGGGTCGCCCTTGAGCCGCTGACAGACCTCGAACCCCGACAGCTTCGGCATCATCACGTCGAGCAGGATCACGTCGGGGTGAAACGACGCCACCTTGTCGAGTGTGTCGCGGCCATCGACCGCGGTCGTGATCTCGCAGTCGATGTCGGTGAGGTAGACCTCGAGCAGCTCGCGGTTCGGTTCGTTGTCGTCGGCGATGAGCACGCGGCTGCGGCGGGGCTCGGCGGCGGATTGTCGCGCGGCGGGACGGGGTTTCGGCATGCGTCAGGGGACCTCGAAGAGCGACTGGCTCTTCACGATCGCCAGGTTGTCGGGAAACGTGTGGAAGGCCTGCACGAGCAGGCTCCTGGCCCGCGTTTCGATGTTGAGCCAGCTGATCGCCCCGAGCGCGAGCCGCCCGCCCGACTCGAAGCGGTGAAAGAGCCCGTGCTTGATCCCCTCGCTGCAGAGCTCCTGCTGGAACGTCCAAAACACCTCGGGGGCGACGGCCTCGAGCTGAAAGCACGTCTGATAGGTGGTGCCACCGCGGCACTCCATGCGGTCGCTCCGCTCGCCGCTCAGGCGGTAGGAGAGCAGCCGGCGCTTCTGCGGCAATGGCTGGGCGGCGCTCGTCGCCACCTCACAGAGCGTGAGCCCGTCGCGACGCCAGGTGATCAGGTGCCCGGCACTCGTGATCGTCACGTCGGCCCGATACCCACCCCGCTCGATCGATCGCGTGGCGCAGAGCTCGAACAGTTCGGGGTGCAGCGCCCGACCATAGAGCTGGAAGACGAGTTCGTTGACGTTTGGCCGGACGGACAGCACGCGACACCCTCGTTCGGAAGAAGGCCTGATTATAAAAGTGAAGTCTGCATTGCACAAAGACGACTTGCCGCGGCCGCCGAAAGCGGGTGCGGCGTCACCGAAAACCCACGATCATGTCGTAGACGGCGTGAGTGCCGGCCGCGATGCCGAAACCCCGCACGAGAAACAGGATCGCAAAAAAGAGCCCAGCGAGCGTGCGAAAGGCGAAGCTGTGGAGGTCGAAGGTGTCGCCGAGCGGCCCCACGTAATGAGCGGCCGCGAAGAGCACGCTCGTGGTGAGCACGGCCCAGACTGCCGCAGCCGGCGGCGTGGCCCCCAGGCGGGCGATCATCCAGCCCACGGCTGGCAGCAGGAGCAGACGAAACAGCACCTCTTCGTAGAGCCCAGCCCCGCAAAACCCGATGAATCGGGCCACGAACGCGGCGACCCCCACGCCGATGTCGAGGGGCCACAGGCGGCTCTGCAAGCGGGCGAGACCCACCAGCACCGCCGCCAGAATCAGGCACTCCAGGCACATGCCCGCAAGCACCACCGGGCTGAATCGCCAGCGATCGTGCTCCACGTGATGCCAGGCCAAGAGGCCCACGATCGTAAGTACGGGCAGCAGAAAATACCCGCCAAATCCGAGGGCATCGAGCACCTGCCGGAGCCACACATCGGCACCATTCCGCGGCGACCCCCGGCCCAGCAGCAACACGCCACCTTCGTAGGCCATGACGAGCGGCAAGGTAAACGCGAGGCTCGTGAGCGGCGTGCGGGAGAGCGCCCAATACGTGTCGGGCGGTGGCTGCGGCGCGGTGCCGGCGGTGGTCCCCGCAGAGCCGTCGGGGTCGCGCCGAAGCAGGCCATCGGGTTCGTCAATACCCTGCGATGATTCGCCGGAGAAATCGTCCTCTGCGTCGAACGAGCGGGCTGGTGCTGGCATGGATGCGTGGCTTCCCGAACGATTGCCGGCGGCGCGTCGAAGCGTCGCTCGATGACAGACGCCCCTGAAAAACAGATTGTTTTTCCCTGAAACAGACTCCGTCTGACAAGGTGCGTTTTCTCGATGTGCTCACGCCCGCGCCGGCCGCAGCGTGGGAGAAATTTTTTTTGGGAACAGACAGCGGCTTTTGTTCGCTAATTTACCGGTCCACGCGCGGTCGTCGCGCGGTCGGCTCGGCATCATGCTTGACAAGCGACCCTCGTTCTCCAGAATGCCGCGAACGAGGGACGCATGGCGCCACACCAACACGCCTGCAGCCTTCGTCGCACCGAATCAACTCGATTTGAAAGTTGGGGGGCGACGACTTGAGGGATCGACAGTCGACGATTTTGGTCGTGGCCTGGATGTCCCCCCCGCTTTCGAGTCGCCCGGCGGTGATTTGCCCGCCGGGGGTGTCCGTGTCGTACAATGCCGCACTTGGATGGTCCGGCACCAGGGCGACGGTCGATGGCACGATGCCTCATCGCGTGCGGTTCGAACAAGGGACAGCCACGGCGGCATCTCGCCGATGCGCGTGACCTGCTCCGCTCGATGCCGGGCCTCACGCTCCTCGCGGCCAGCCGCATCCGTGAGACCCGCCCCGTCGGTGGCCCGGCAGGCCAGGCCCCCTTCATGAACGGGGCGTTTCTCGTCGAGACGGAATTCGCCGCCGAAGAGATGCTCGGCGTGCTCACGGCGATCGAAAACACCCTGCATCGTGAGCGGCTCGAGCGGTGGGGCCCCCGCACGATCGATCTCGATCTTTTGCTTTACGACGATCTCGTCGTCGAGCAGCCCGGGCTCACCATCCCCCATCCCCGGATGACTACCCGGCGGTTCGTGCTCGAACCGTGCGCCGAGATTGCCCCCGACTTCCTCCATCCCCTGGCCGGGTGCTCGGTGCAGACCCTGCTCGACAACATCTCCGTGGCCCATCCGCACGTGGCCGTCGTCGGCGTGCCGGGCAGTGGTGCGGCGGAGGTCGCTGCGGCCGTCGCCGACGTCTGGCTCGACACGGTGCTGCTCGACATGGACGACATCCTGCGGGCCGACCGCTCGGCCCCCCGGGCCGCAGCAGCCATCGCGCAGGCCGTGGCGGCCGAGGTGGCGATCCTGCTCGTCGCCGAGCAGGCCGTGCTCGCGCAGCGGCTCGCCCAGGGAGGCAGGTGTGCTCCCGGCACGGTGGTGGATCCGCCGGCTGCCGCAACGGCCGTCGTCGACGCAGAAGCCACCGACGTCATTCATTCGGTGGCCGAGTTTGTCGCACTCCAGGCTGAACTGCGGCACCGCCTCCTCGCGCCCGCATCCGGAGCCGACCGCAGGCCGAAAGCCGTGGTGGTCGTAGAGGCCAACGATCTCGACCGAGCGATCGGCGAGGCCGTGGCGGCCGTCGAGGCGATGGCGTGATTTCGCATCTGGAGACTGACCCCGCGCGAATCACGTCGGCCGTACGGGACGCCCGGCAACGGGGCCGCCGCGTCGGATTCGTGCCGACGATGGGCGCGCTGCACGCCGGGCATGCGAGCCTCGTCGAAAGTGCGGCGGCGGTCTGTGACGACGTCGTGGTGTCGATCTTCGTGAACCCCACGCAGTTTGCCCCGCACGAAGACTTCGCCCGGTATCCGCGGCCGGTCGATGCCGATCGTGCGCTCCTCGAGCAGCTCGGAGTGCAGTGGGTCTTCATGCCGTCGGTCGAAGCCATCTATCCGGACGGCTCTTCCCAGGGCCAGGCCGAGCAGATGCATGTGGCGGGCGCCGCCCTGCCCTTCGAAGGCGCGGTCCGGCCGGGGCATTTCGCCGGGGTGGCCACGGTCGTCAAGCGACTGTTCGAGATCGTGCCGGCCGACACCGCATTTTTCGGGGCCAAAGACTGGCAGCAGACGCTCGTCGTGAAGCAGATGGTCGAAACCTATCGCATGCCGATCGAGATCGTCGTCTGCCCGACCGTGCGCGAAGCCGACGGCCTCGCACGCTCCTCGCGCAACGCCTATCTCACGCCCGCCGAACGGGCGCGGGCCGTCGCCCTGCACGATGGCCTGGCCGCCGCGGCGGCCCGCTGGGAGGCGGGAGACTGCGTGGCCGTGGCCGAGGCGGCCCTGCGCGAGGCACTCGAGGCGGGCGACATCGCCTGCGACTATGCCGCGATCGTCGAGCCAGACTCGCTCGCACCGCTCGTCGATCCCCGGGGGCCGGCGATCGCGCTCGTCGCCGGCCGACTCGGCTCCACACGGCTCATCGACAACCGCCTGCTGCCGGCACGCCCGAACGTCGCTCGACAGTTTTAGGAAAGCCGCACCGCTCGCATGCTCTCGACGCTGTTCCACATTCCCACGCGGCTCACCCTCGGCGAGTGGTCGGCGCCGCTCTTCGGCTGGGGCCTGGCCCTCGCCGTGTGGGCGGTGTGGACCGCGGTGACCGTCGGCCGCTCGCTCGTGCAGCGCGGCTGGCGCGACACGGCGACGGCGCTCGCCATGCCTGTGGCGATCATGGGAGGCCTCATCGCCTTCGTGCTTCCGGCGCTCGACGATGGCCAGGGGATTCCGGTGCGCGGGTATGGCGTGATGCTGCTGGTCGCGGCCACTGCTGGCACATGGCTGTCGATCCGGCGTGGGCGATCGATGGGCTTCGATGCCGACACGATCGTGGCCCTGGCGCTCCAGGTGTTTCTGTGGGGGCTCGTGGGGGCCCGGCTGTTTTACGTGATCGAATATCGCGACCAGTTTTTCCCGCCGGGCCGCAGCTTCGTGCAGGCGTTGCCCGACGTGCTCAACCTCGCAGCGGGGGGGCTCGTGGTGTTCGGCTCGCTGCCCACCGCGGCGCTCGCAGCCTGGCGGTTTGCAGCGCGGCGCGGGCTGCCGCTTCTCGAACTCGCCGACTGCGTGGCCCCCGGGCTGCTCGTGGGGCTCGCACTCGGGCGGATCGGCTGCTTTTTGAACGGCTGCTGCTACGGCGGCCCGTGCGACCTGCCCTGGGCCGTGCAATTCCCACCGCACAGCCCGCCCTGGCTCGACCAGGCGGCACGGGGGCTGATTCCGGCCACGAGCGCAGGCAGCCTGCCTGTGCATCCGGCGCAGCTCTACGCAGCCCTCGACGCCGGGCTGTTGGCCGCACTCGCGGTGGCGTTCACGCCCCTGGCCCGCCGGCCCGGCGAGGTCTTCGCGCTCGCGCTTACGCTGCACCCGATCTCACGGCTCCTGCTGGAGGCGATCCGCATCGACGAGCCGCCCATGTTCGGAACCCCCCTCTCAATCTCCCAACTCGTGTCGGTCGTCCTCCTCGGGCTTGCAGCGGCCCTCTGGTGGTGGCTCTCGCGGCAACCGGTGCGTGCAGTACACTCACCACTGAGTGCCAATCGCTGACATCGCTCCCTGACATCCGGTACTCCCCGACCCGCGGAGTTCACTCATGACGCTGCCTCAGTCCACGCCCCAGCCCTCTGGAAGCCAGCCCGACCCCCGGGTGTTCCCCGAGGGGGCCGTGACGATCCGCTGCCGGCTCGATGGTCCGCTCGTGGTCGAACTGCCACCCGATGCCGAGGCCAAGGGGGTGTATCTACGGGTCACCGATCACCTCGGCGCCGAGTATCCGGTGCCCCCGGGAAAACGGGCCGTGGCGCTGTGCCGCTGCGGCGAGACGAAAACACGGCCGTTTTGCGATGGCACGCACAAGAGCTGCGGATTCCAGGCTGCCGAAACGGCACCCGAACCACCCATCGCCCGGCCGTGAAATAGCCGGTGAAAACAGGTCCGTTTGGACGGCCTGGGAAGACCTGTCTTCTGACGGAAACTGCTCCCTGAAAACCACTTAGGGCACGCGCGGACCGCAAAAACAGCCCTTCGAGCCCGGGGAACGATATGGACTGGCCCCTGAATCCCCTGTACGGTTCAACGGTTCGGAGATAGGAAACCCAGCGGTCCGAGCAGTTACGGCATGGCTTCGCCCCAGAAATCCAACTTTTACCAGCGGTATAGCGTGGGGATCATGGCGATCCTCGTGTTCCTGCTGCCGATGGTGGTGGTGGGGGCGATCAAGGCCAAGGCCAACAACCGCAATGACGTGAAGGGGTGGCTACCCCTCGAATACCCGGAAACGCAGGCCTATCGGTTTTTCCGTCGCAGCTTCCAGGGCGAGGAGTTCATCCTCATTTCCTGGGACGGCTGCACGATGGCCGACCCCCGGCTGGAACTCCTGGCCCAGAAACTCCTTCCGCCCCCGGAAGAGGCCGCCCGGATCGACCGGCCCCTCTATTTCAAGACCGCCCAGACGGGCCCCAGGGCCGTCGCTCGGATGACCTCGGAACCCCTGAACCTCGACCGCGAAGAGGCGATCTCCCGGCTGAGTGGTGCCCTGATCGGCCCTCCGCCGGCCGGCGTCGAGGCCGGCACGCCCGGCGACGATCTCGACCAGCGGCAGACCTGCCTCGTGCTCACGCTCGCCGACACGGCCCGGGCGAACCTCCACGGCACGATCGACCTCATCAAGACGATCGCCCGTGACGAATGTGGCATTCCCGAGGACTCGCTCCACATGGGCGGCCCGCCGGTCGACAACGTCTCGATCGACAAGGCCGGCCAGACGAGCGTCACGATCCTGTTCGGTCTGTCGCTCGTCGTCGGATTCATCGTGAGCTGGTGGAGCCTGAAGAGCAAGGCGCTCGTGGGCATGGTGATCGCCTCCGGCGTCTACAGCATGTTCGCGAGCCTCGCGGTCGTCTGGTATTCAGGCTACCCCGTCGACGCGATCCTGCTCACCATGCCCTCGCTCGTCTACGTGGCAACGACGAGCGGCGCGATCCACCTGGCCAACTACTACCGCGATCAACTCGCCGAGACCGGCATCCAGGAAGGTGCGGCGGGCCATGCGGTGCGGCACGCACTCCTGCCGCTCTCGCTCGCCACCGGCACCACGGCCATCGGCCTAGCCACGCTCGCCGTCAGCGACCTCGTGCCGATCCGGATGTTCGGCATCTTCTCGGCGATTGGCGTGGTGGTCAGTTTTCTGATTCTCGTATCGTTCATGCCGGCAGCCCTCGAACTCTTTCCACCCAAGCTCAAGCTCGGCAAACTCGGCGGCGAGGGGCAGGCCGACTGGAAGCCGATTGAGGACAGCCGCTGGTGGCGGGTCGGCGAATGGATCACACGGCACAATGGCCTGGTGGCGACGGCATGCCTGCTCGTGATGGTGGCCGTCGGCTACGGTATGACGCAGGTCGAAAGCAGCGTGCAGCTGATGCGGCTCTTCTCTCCGAAGGCCCGCATCCGTGAAGACTACCGCTGGCTCGAGGCGAAGCTCGGGCCCCTCGTGCCAATGGAAATCCTCGTGCGCTGCGACCAGCAGTCGTGCGATTTGAACTTCCTCGAACGGATGGAGCTCGTGGGCCGCATCCAGCGGGAGATCGGCGTGCTCGACGAGGTGGGCAGCTCGCTCTCGACCGTGACGTTCGGCCGCAGCCTCGACTCGGGCGACGGCGGCGACGGCCTCGGCGGGGCCGCAGCCAGGGCCTTCGGCCTCGGTGCCCGCACGAAGCGCAGCGTACTCAACCGCCGCCTCGTGGCCCATCGCCAAGACTTCCTCGACGGCGACTACCTGCGCGACGCCAAACATCCCGATGGCCGCGAGGAAGAACTGTGGCGGATCAGCGCCCGGGTGAGCGCCACGAAGGAGGTCGACTACGCCCTCTTCCGTCGCGACCTCCAGGCCAAGATCGACCCGATCATCGCCGGCCTCGAGCAGGACGGCGTCACCGGTATCAAGGTGGAATACACGGGGCTCGTGCCGCTGGTCTACAAGGCGCAGCATTCCCTCCTCGACGGCCTGATCGCCGGCTTCATCACCGACTTCGCGATCATCGTGGCGGTGATGATCGTGCTTTGCCGGGCTGCTTCGGCCGGCCTCGTGCTGCTCCTGCCCGCTGCGTTCCCCGCGGTGATGGTGTTTGGCGGCATGGGCTGGGGCAACGCCCTGCTCAAATCGCTCGGCACGGGCAACATGCTCATCGACATCGGCACCGTGATGGCCCCGAGCGTGGCCCTCGGCGTGACGGTCGACGACGT
>JBMLMS010000063.1:0-1931 GCA_049243925.1 Pirellulales bacterium | reverse complement strand
AGATTGAGCACCTGCCCGCACACGTAGAGCACGAGCGGCCGGCCGCTGGCGAGCACAGGGGCGAGCTCGCGGGCGTTCGTCTGCAGGCCCATGCACACGAACGCGGCGCAAAACAGCCAGCCCCGCAGGCGAGACGTAAAGCCGGTGATGGTGCCGTCCACGAGATGCGCCCCAGCGTGCGAACTGCTGAAGATCCACGAGCAGACGGCGGAGAGCAGCAAAAAACCGAGAATGAACTTCGGGAAGCGCCGCCATGCCTCGGCAGCGAGCGTGCCGTGCCGCCGAGCAGTGTCGCGCTCGACCCAGCCCGACCAATACACGGCCACCGCAAACGCGATCACGCCGATCATCGAGTTTTGAATCATCTTCACCGTGGCGGCGACCGCGCCGGCCTCCTTGCCGAGCGCCTCGCCGGCGGCGACCACCGCGCCCGTGGCGTCGATCGTGCCACCCAGCCAGGCTCCGCCCACGATCTCGTCCATGCCCACCCAGCGAATGAACGGCGGCATGGCCACCATCATGCCGACCGTGAACACGAGCGAGAGCCCGATCGCCAGCGTGAGCTCTTCCTTCTTGGCCCGGCAGGCGGCCCCCACCGCGATCGCCGCCGACACGCCACACACCGACATGTCGGCCGCCACCACCATGCACAGCGACCGCGACGGGATCCGGAGCACATGCACACCGAACCAATACGACACGACGAGCACGATCGGCGTCACCACCCACGACGTCATCACGCCGGGCAGCCCGAGTTCGAGCAGCCGGCCGAAGAGCACCTCGGCCCCGAACACGACGAGCCCCGTCTTGATCAGAAACTCACCGTTCATGGCAGGCCGGATCAGCCGCGGCACACCTACGGTGTTGCCGATCAGGATGCCGACCGCGAGGGCCCAGAGCGGGTATTCGAGGTTGTAAAAATGGATCACCTTCTGCGCGGCGAGCAGGTAGGCCAGCCCGGCGAGCAGGCCGATCGCCACGGAGCCGGGAACGACCCGCGCCACGCGCCCCCCGGCGAGCGCCGCTCCCGCCGCGGCGACGGCCGTCACCCACGCCACTCCCAGGCCGATCGGCAGCGCGAGATTCCGCCCCCGCTTGTCGACCAATGCCTCCCGCGGCGAATCGCCCCAGGTCTGCGGCTTGTCGATCAGCGCCGAAAGCGGCGTCGGCCAGCCTTTCGGAAACTCCGCCTCGGCAGCCGCCCCTGTCGGCCGGCCGAGCCACGTCGCGCCGAGCGCGAGTGCCACGAGCACGATGCCGACGATCAGCGCCGCGAGATCTTCCGAAAGCCTGCCTCTCGGGAGGGCCGGGGATGGTGTCTGGGCTTTCATGCCAACGGGTTCCACCACCATTAGCTCGATGCGCTTCGATATTTCGCGAGTGCCGTCTGGAAGACGATCCGCGAGACGACGAGCGAGGCCATCGCCGCCGTCACGGCGAGCCACACGAGACCCCAGGCCTGGCCTTCGAGCGGCAGGGCGATCACGCGGGCGGGCACGTTCACGACGAGCAGAATCGGGATCACGAACGTACACAACGCTCGGAGCGGCCCACCCCACGGCCCGGCATAAATCTCGGCGGGATACCGGGAGAAGTTCGTGAGGTAAAACCAGAAATCATAGAGGCTCTGGTTGCGGCCGAGGAGGATCGTGGCGGCGGCCAACATGATCACCAGGCTGTAAAGGATCGCCACGCCGCAGAGAATGAGAAACGGATAGAGCAGCCAGGCTGTGGCCGGGGGCGCGTGATCCATGCGTGAAACAGCCCACCCGAGCAACCCGACCCCCACGAGCCCGTTGGCGAACGATGAAAAATCGACGCGGTGCATCGAGAGCAGAAACTGGGCGTCGAGCGGCTGCACGAGCACGCCATCGAGCCCGCCGGTGCGCACCATCTCGGTGAGTTCCTCGGCGCTCGGCATGAAGAGGGCC
>JBMLMS010000062.1:0-2761 GCA_049243925.1 Pirellulales bacterium | reverse complement strand
TGCGTCGGAGAGCTCGGGAAACAGCACCCGCTCCTCGGCCGGCTTCTCCACGCGGCTCTTAAACCGCGGCTGCACCGCCGCGCCGAGCAGGAGCATGCCGAACCCGCCGAGCAGAAACAGGGCCGTGCGCTGCATCACGGGAGACAGCCCTCCCGCGGTCGTTGCCGATTCCATACCGTTCACTCCTCGTTCACGTGGGTTGCTTGTCATGGTTAGCGAAGCCGCGCCTTCGAGACGCCCTCGCGTTCGAGCGCCCGGCGGCGGAAGTAGACGAAAAAGGCCACCACGAGCGGCGGAATCGGCGGCAGGAGCACGGCCAGCCACTTCTGCCGGTCCTGCTCCTGGCGAACCTTCGCCCCGAGCTGCCGCTCCACGGCCTCCACCTCGGCATCACGGGTGCGCTTGAGCTGCTCGATCTTCGTGTCGAGCCGCCGCTGGGCGAGCCGCTGCCGGCTGGCGAGCTGCTGCACCGCCTGCATCGCCGCCTGCGGATCGGCGTCGCCGGCACTCTCCATCTCCTTGATCTTCTTCTCGAACTCGCCCACTTCCTTCTGCATCGCCGTATTCGCCTCGCGCTCGGCCTCATCGAACTCGGCGATGAACTTCTGCCGCTCGAGGTCGGCCTGCTCGCGGGCCTCGGCGACGGTGTCTTCGATCCGCTCGAGCGTGCGGTGCCGCGGCTTCCGCTTGCGGATGTCGAGGAAGCGGTCGTCGCCGGCGAGCTGGTCGAGCACGTTGAGGGCGAAGGTCACGTTGTCGAAGTCGAGCCCGAACACCTCGTCGGGCCGGTTGCGGAGGCCGAAGATCCGGCCGTCGAGGAGATCGATATCGGCGACGACGACGGCCCGGATCGTGGCCGGCGCGGCGGCGGGCTTGTCGCCCTCGGCCGGCGCGGCGGCCGGCGCCTTGCGCTCGAGCGCCACGGCGAGCACCATGGCCTCGCGGCCCGGCTTCTCGAACACGCGGAGTTGACGCATGTCGCCACGGTTGCCCATCACCTGCTCGACCTCGATCGTGCCCGACCGTACGCCCGTCTGCACGAGCGGCGTCCAGGTGATGTCGGCCTTCTCGTCCTTGGCAATGGCTCCCGGAAACGGAAACAGCACCTCTTGCAGGCCCGACGTGATCGGCTGCTCGGGATTGAAGCCCGTCGTCTTCTCCGAGCCGGCCGAGCCCATGTCGGCGTCGACGAACACGAATTCGCTCGGCAGCTCGAGCTTGGGATGCGGGTTGTAGTCTTGCCAGACGACGAACGGATCGGCGCCCATCTGGCCCATCGCAGGCCGCCCGGCCCCCGACCGCAAGCGCACGCCGAGCGTCTGCCAGAGCTGGCCGATGTCGCCCTTGGGCTGCCCCTGCGGCTGAAACATCGCCATCGGTCCGCCCGGGCCGCGGCGCGGCTGGGCCGTGCCCGGCACCGACTGCATGAGCACCGGCAGTGGGTCTTCGAAGATCGCGATCGGCTGGCCAGCCTGCACCGCCGCCACGAGGTTCGCCATCTGCTCGGGGCCGAGGGCCGAGGGCTGCACGGCGAGGAGCACGTCGTACTTCTCGGTGATCGGCGCGGTCGGGTCGACCTGCACCACGTCGTATTGCTTCTCGAGCTCCTCCACGATCGGCTGCCGCGGCCGCTGCTGGCCGCTCATCATGTCGAAGCCGCCGAAGAGATCGGCGTCGGTCGTGAGCACTCCGAGTCGCTTCCGCTTCTGCTGGGCAGCCGTGCAGATCGAGCGGATGAGCTCGTATTCCACCGGCGTGCCCTTGTCGAAGAACGGCACGACCACTTTCTCGAGGCCGCTCGTGAACGCACAGCCGAGAAAGATCTCCTCGTCGCGATAGGTGCCGCGCACCCGCGAGAGCACCGTGACGGGCTCGATCCCGAACTGCTGGCTGGCGAGCGCCGCCGCTTCCGTCTTGGGCTCGGTGGAGATCACCTCGACGTTCACCTTGCCGCGGCCGAGCCGCTGAACCTGCCGCAGCATGTTGATGAGGTTGATCCGCGTCTGGGCGTAGTCCTCCGGCACCGTCGGGCTGACGTAGGCCTTGATGTCGATCGGCCGGTCGGCCTCGAGGCCGGCGAGCAGCCGGCGTGTGTCGGGAGAGAGCGAGCTGATCCGCTCCTCGGAGAGATCGGCCCGCAGGTCGAGCGAGCGGAAAAAGAGGACCGCGCCGATGGCGGCCAGCACGAGGCCGGCCGACCGGGCCGCATAGTGCAGGCCCACCTGCGGCCCATCGCGGCGGCCGGCCCAGTGCCGGCGGCCGATGAGCACCATCGCGATGTAGAGACACACCGCCACGACACCGAGGAAGTAGGCGATCGACGAGAGCCCCACGACGCCGCGGCCGAAGTCGGAGAACTGCTCCGCGAGGCTCCAGCCGCGAATCCGCTCGGCGAGCTTGGGCCCCATCACGGAGCCGGCCTGGTCGGCCATCACCAGCGGCGCGTTGAGCGCGAGGCCGAGAATGAAGGCCACCGTGAGGTTGCTCGTGAGGAAGCTCGCCACCATGCCGATCGCGAGCATCGCCAGGCCCACAAACCAGTAGCCGAGGTAGTTCGCGAGAAACAGGCCACCGTCGGGCGTGCCCCAGCGGAGCAGGATGATGAGATTGCAGATACACGAAAACAGGAGCGCCACCGTGAAAATGCCGACGGTGGCGAGATACTTGCCAAACACCACTTCCCAGTCGCTCGCGGGAATCGTGAGCAGCAGTTCGTCGGTGCCCTGCCGCCGCTCGTCGGCCCACACGCTCATCGTGATCG
>JBMLMS010000061.1:0-1409 GCA_049243925.1 Pirellulales bacterium | reverse complement strand
GGGCGAAGGTCTCGAGCGACGGCGTCGCCGAGCCGAGCACGAGCGGCACGCCCTCCGCCCGCGCGATCCACTCGGCCACGTCGCGGGCGTGATACCGCGGCGCCGTGGCCTGCTTAAACGAGCTTTCATGCTCTTCGTCGATGACCACGAGCCCGAGCCGGGGCGTGGGCGCGAAGATCGCGCTCCGCGCCCCGACGACCACGCCCACCCGGCCCTTTGCGATCTCGCGCCACTGGGCATGCCGCTCGGCGGGCGTGAGATGGCTGTGCAGCACGGCCACGCGGCCGAAGCGGGCCCGAAACCGATCGCAGGTCTGCGGCGTGAGGCTAATCTCGGGCACGAGCACGATCGCCTGCTTGCCAGCGGCGATCGTCTCCTCGACAGCCTGCAGGTAGACCTCCGTCTTGCCGCTGCCCGTCACGCCAAAGAGCACGATCGTTTCGTGCCGGCCGGCCCGCATCGGCGCCCGAATCGCCTCGAGCGCCAGCGCCTGCGCCGGCGCGAGCGCGTCGGGCCGATCGTGCACGATTCGCGGCCGGCCCCCGTCGCCAGGCGCACGATCATCGGCGACGCCCGCCACGGCCAAGAGGCCCGTCTTCACGAGCCGCGTGATCACGGCCCGGCTGGCGCCCGACTGCGCGGCGAGCGCCTCGGCCGTGGCGGGCGCGGCTGCGGCGGCGAGCACCTTGGCCTGCGCGGGCGTGGGCGCGCGGGCAGGCGCAGCCCCTGTCGCCACGAAGAGCGGCACGGCCCGTCGCTTGCGAATTGCCCGCACGCCCGCCGGCAGCACGGCCTCGAGCACCTCGCCCCAGCGGGCGAGCCACCTGTCGCTCATCCACTTCGTGAGTTCGAGCATGCGAGGCGAGAGGAGCGGGGCCTCGTCTTCGACGCCGGCCACGCTCTTGAGCGGCTGCTGCGGCAGTTCCCCGGCCCGCACGGCCACACAGTAGGCGAGCCGCTCGCGGTTGCCCCGGCCGAGCGGCACCCGCACCCGGCGGCCCGGCTCCACAGAGGCCGCGAGCGATTCGGGCACGAGGTAGTCGAGCGGCTTGTCGACGCCGTCGGGGAGCACGACCGTCGCCACGATGCCCTCGCGCGCATCGTCCTCCACCCAGGCAGGCTGGCTATCGAAAAGCTCGCGCTGGCCCGTAGACTGCTGCATCGGTGCGATTAGAGCATCTGGCTACACACGCGCGAGGAGGCACGGTGCGGATCGGGATCTTTGGCGGCAGTTTCGACCCTGTGCACCTCGGGCACCTCGTGGTGGCCGAGTGCTGCCGGGAGCAGGCTCGGCTCGACCGCGTGATCTTCGTGCCGACCGCGATCCAGCCGTTCAAGCAAAGCCGGCAGCCGGCGGCAGGGCAGCATCGGGCCGAGATGCTCACGCTGGCCGTGGGAGGCAACCCGGC
>JBMLMS010000060.1:28695-31511 GCA_049243925.1 Pirellulales bacterium | reverse complement strand
GGTCGCCGAAGTGGCTGTCCTCGCTGTTGCCCACCGGGCGGTCGAGGCTGATCGGGTAGCGGCTCATCGCCGTCACGCGACGCGTCTCGTCCACCGGCGTGCCGGCCCGGGCGGCGATCTCTTCGATCGTCGGCTCGCGGCCGTATTCCTGGAGGAGCGTGCGGGCCACGTTGCGGACGCGGCTCATCGTCTCCACCATGTGCACCGGAATGCGGATCGTGCGGCTCTGGTCGGCCACCGCGCGGGTGATCGCCTGCCGGATCCACCAGGTGGCGTAGGTGCAAAACTTGAAGCCACGGCGGTATTCGAACTTGTCCACGGCCCGCATCAGGCCGGCGTTGCCTTCCTGGATGAGATCGAGAAACGACAGGCCGCGGTTGCGATACTTCTTGGCGATCGAGACGACGAGCCGGAGGTTGCCTTCCGACAGGCCCCGCTTCGCCTTTTGATAGTGGGCGTAGATCTGCCGGATCTCGGCCACCCGCCGCTTCAGGCTCTTCGGCGTTTCCTGGCACGCCTTGAGGATCATCCGATACTCATCGACGAGCTTTTGCCGGCTGGAGGGAGGCTGCTTCGACTTTTTGTGGGATTCGATCTTCGACTTCAGCTCCTTGAGCCGAGTCACGAATCCTTCGAGCGTGGGAATGAGCGACTCGATCCGCTGCGTCCGCAGCCCGAGTTCTTCGATGAGTCGCACGCACCGCCGGCGCCTCCGGCCGAGCCGGGCCCAGGCCTCGCGCCGTTCTGCCATCTTCCGCTTCTTGGAAAGCGCGATGCGGTAGTCGGACTTGTTTTGCTTGAGCAGCACGTCGAGTGTCCGCAGATTGTGCGGCAGACGGCCGAGGATCTGATCTTTCTCCAGCCGGTCGGTCACCGACACCTGCACCGTGCGGTCGAAGGGGAGTTCGCCCCGATGCACTCGGGAAAGAACCTTGAACGCCTGCTGGCAGACGTATTCACACTCGAGCAGCTTGGCCCGAAACCGCGCCCGCGTGGTCTCGATCTGCCGGGCGAGGTAGATCTCCTGGGCCCGCGTCAAGAGCGGGATCTCGCCCATCTGCGTGAGATACATCCGCACCGGGTCGTCGGACCAGTTTTCCACCTGCTCGATCAGCGACTCTTCCGCCTCGCTCGAGCCCTCGATTTCGGCTTCGGCCTCGGCCTCGATCTCGCCTTCGGGGAGCGGGCCGGCATCGTCGTCGACGAGCAGGTCGGCGTCTGCCTCTTCGGCATCGACCACCTTGACCGTCAAGTCTTCCACTTCTTGGGGATTGGAGACGACGTCGTCCTCGAGCTCATCCAGTAGCGAATCGTACAAGGCTATTGCTCCTTCAAGGATCAAGAAGTCCCGGACGCGAGGTCCGGACGGTGGCTTTCAATCAGGGTGCCGTTCCAGTCGCCACCCGCCATGCTGTCCAGTCCATCTTTCGTGTGGCCGACAGTGTGATTCAAGGCGCGGGCAAGTCCAGTGGTTAAAAAAATAGCCGGGTGACAGACCGCAGAGCGGAATTGGGGGGGCTGCGGCCCCGGGGCGGAGAAGAGGGGAACCAACGGCGTGGTCGAGGGATTCCGGAAGGCCCACGATTATGCCGCTGTCGGGTGTGGAAGGCCAACTTTTTTTTCCTCGAAACGAGGAAAATTTCAGGAAAAACGTCGGTGAATGGTAAAAAAATCCGGCCGGCGAATCTCTGCGGCCACTTCGGCGACAGTGTCCCCTGCCGCACATCCGCATCAGACATCGATGACCACCTATCTCCTCCCCTGTGAATGCACCGCGGATGTCGCCGTGACGGCGGGTCAGGCAGGCGGCCGAGTGGCATGCCCGCAGTGCGGCCGCGAGGTCGTCGTGCCCAAACTCGGCGATCTCGCCCGGGTGCGTCAGAAGGAAGTCGTCGAGCATGCTCGTACCGTGGCCTGGCGGCCCGCCCAAGCCGTGGCATTTCTCGGGGCGATCGTGGCGATCGGAGCGCTTGGGGGGGCACTCTGGTTCGCGCCGCGCACGGCAGGCGTCCTCGATGAGCGGGCCCTGCGTGCGGCGGTGCTCACGGTCGATGAGTCGACCGCCTATCGGGTGTGGAGCGAAGTGCTCGCGCAGGCGAACGTGCGCCGGCCGCCGTCCGAAGAAGAGCTGGCGTTGCTCCGGCGGATGCGATTCGCAGACGGCGTGCGCGGCGTTCTCGCACTCGTCGCGGCGGGGGGCACGCTGGCCGCGCTTGCCGCCGGTGTTCGGCTGATGATCGACACGAACCGTGGGCGGTCGGGAGCTGAGCGGCCATGAGGGCGGCCTTCATCTCCCGCACCGGTCCGCCCGAAGTCATCACCGTGGGCGATCTTCCCGACCCGGTGCCCGGCCCACGGCAGGTGCTCGTGCGGGTGCGGGCCTGTGCGGTCAATCCGATCGATACGTATCTCCGCGCGGGCACCGTGGCGATGCCGCTGGCCTTTCCCTGGGTCGTGGGCTGCGACCTTGCCGGCGAAGTGGTGGCCGTGGGCGACGAGGTCGACGACTTCGCACCGGGGATGCGGGTGTGGGGTTCCAATCAGGGCGTGCTCGGTCGCCAGGGCACGTGCGCGGAGTTGGCCGCCGTCGATGCCCGCTGGCTCTATCCCACGCCTGCCGGTGTTTCCGATCGCGATGCCGCTGCTGCGGCGCTCGTCTCGATCACCGCCCATCTCGGTCTCGTCGACCATGCGGCGCTCGCGCCGGGAGAGACGATCTTCGTCAACGGCGGCTCCGGTGGCGTGGGCTCCGCCGTGGTGCAGATGGCCAAAGTGCTCGGGGCCCGCGTGATCGCGACCGCCGGCACCCCCGACCG
>JBMLMS010000060.1:14791-28595 GCA_049243925.1 Pirellulales bacterium | reverse complement strand
GGCTGCCGGCTCTTCGGCTTCGTGATGTTCAAGGCCGACAGCCAGCGCCAGGCCGCGGCGGCGGTCGACATCAACCGCTGGCTGGCCGCCGGCCGTCTGCGTGTGCCGATCGATCGCGTGCTGCCGCTCGACCACACCGCCGAAGCGCATCGGCTTCAGGAACAGAGCACCATCGGCCTCTCGGGAGTCGTCGGCGGCAAGCTCGTGATCGAGCCCTAGCCCGCTCTACCGGAAGAGGCCGAAGCCGCGAAACGCAGGTCGCGTCGCCTGGTCGCTCTTGCCCTGGGCTGGAGCCTCGGACGCCGGCGTGGGTTCGGCCGCGCCCATGCCGAGCGACAGGTTCGGAATCATCGACCGCAGCAACGACGTCTTCTCCGCCGGCTTCGCCGGCGCCGCGTGGCTCGCGGCCGAACGGGGTGGACGCTGGGGCTGTCGATCGCGGCTCGACGAGGTGCGATCCGTCGGCCGCGGGAGACGGCCCGTCTGGACCGGAGCGACGGACGACTGCTTCGGCGACGCAGCCGCGGTCGTCTCGGGAGCGGCAACGTCCGAGGGGTCCTCGGGCGACGGCACGAACGACCGGTCGGCCTCGAGCGCGATCCGCTCGGGGACGACGAGATAGCGCATCGTCGGCTCGCGTGTCGGCGCGGGCTCGGACTCCGCCGCCGTGACCACGGGCGTTCCCACCGGATCGATGTCGGTCGCTGCGGGAGTGGCGACGACCACCGGCTCGGCGACCACCGGCTCGGCCAGAGCTTCTGCGTCCCCTACGTCGTGCTCGGCTTCGGTGAGTGCCGTGACGGGGGCCGGGGATTCGGCGACGATCGATTCGGTGGGGAGCGGCTGTGTCTCGGCGAGATCCGCGGCCGGAGGTTCGACATCGAAGGATTCGCGGGTCGAAACAGCCTCCGCCGGAGCGGTCGCGGGAGCCGCCACGTCGGCCGGCGCCCAGAGATCGGACTGGGGGGCTGCCGGCTCGATAGGCTGCACGGGATCGACGTCGGCCCGGGCCACCTGCTCACTCTCCGCGGCGATCGCCTTGACGAGCTGCACGCTCAAGATCGGCTGCCCCTCGCGCAGCGGATGCTTGAGCACCATGCCTGCGAAGGTGTCGCGGGGCCGCATCGCCGCCGCCGGCAGCATCGCCTTGGGCCAGTCGCGAAGCGCCACGTCCCACACCGTGACCGGCGCGCCCGGTGGCAGGCTGCGCAGGGCCACGAAGATCGGCTCGCTTTCGACGCGTGGCTGCCGTTGGGCGAGATGGACGTCGAGCGTGCGATTGAGGCCCACGGCGGCGGCCGCTCCCGCGAGGAACGCCGCGGCGAACACGGTCGTCGCCTTCGGCCGCTGAGACCGGGCAGGGCTGCGGTGGTCGGCTTTCGAGACACTCATGAGTGGACTTCCTCGCTGGTCGGCGAGTCACCTGGGCCGGCGACACTTCCTTCCGTCGGGAAACATCGACTGATCGCGGCTGCCCCGCCCACCCCTTCTCGGCAACGCGTGCCCGGGCTTCGCAGGTTCCGCAGCCTGACATCGTGACTGCGGCCGGTGTGCGGCAAGGTTCGCTCAGTTTGCCGCGCTTGCCGGCGGCTCGGCGTCATCGGAGCCCGCCGCGTTCGTCGCTGTGAAGAGTGGATCGGCCGGCCTGCCGGAGGGACGGATCGCGAGCAGCCGCCGCCCGCGGAGCGACGGCCCCGTGTCACGAAAGAATGCGTCTCCGGCCATGCTCGAGGCAGCGCCGGTGGCGGCCACGAGCAGCGTGCTGCCCTGAGGCATGGTCGTGGTGAACGAGAGGTGTTCGAGTGGTTGACGCTTCTGCCCGGTTTCGAGACGAAACGCGCCCTCTTCGCCCACCCACGACCGCTCAATGGGGCCGTGCTTCACCGTGGGCACGAGTTCGATGCGGATCCGGCCATCGGCGGCCGGCCAGGCCTTGAGGGCGAAATAGGTGGTCGCATCGCGGTAGGTTTCACCACGGACCTCGTCGCCGTCGTGTTGCAGGAGGATCAGTTCGTCGAGACCGCCGGCGGCGATCACCTCGGTGTCGCGGCCGGGCAAGAGCGTCAGGAGCCTGCGCATCACGGCCGGCCGTTCGCCCGGCATGGAGGTCTGGTCGTCGGGCTCGTTCGCAGGGAACGGCGGCTCGAGCCGGGCGGCGAGGTCGGGAGGCAGCGTGCCGGCCAGCAGTCCCACCCGCAGTCCGTTGGCGGCGAGTCGCCTCCGCAGGGCGTGGTCGAAGGCCTGCTCATCGGCGAGATTCCAGAGTGCATCGTGCCAGGCGTGATCGTTGTCGTCGATGCGGGCGAAGATGATTTCCAACGGCAACGTCTTGGGGGCAGGCTTGCGTGTGGCGGAGGGGGCGGGGCTCGAGTCCGCCAAGGCCGGCGGCGGCCCGTTCCAGCCTTCGTCGGCGATGAACGCAAACCGACAGCCGGCCAGCGCGCAGGCACACAGACTCGCGCACACAACCTGACTCGGGGCTCCGCGCACGGCCGGGCGCTCCATGAAAAACAGGGCGGGATGGGGCGGGGAGGGTAGCGGCGATCGCCCGCACAGGTCAACGCCGCCGGCAGCCGTCAGGAGACGCTTTTCACCGCGTTGGTGAAGATCGCGAGGCCCGCACCGGCCGCCCCGGCGTCGAGCCGGCCGCTCCAGGCCGGGTGCTGCGTGGCGTCGATGAAGCGTTCGGGGTGTGGCATGAGCCCGAACACGCGCCCCGTCGCGTCGCAGGCTCCGGCCACATCGGCCTCGGCGCCGTTGGGATTGGTCGAACTGCCGGCCGGATCGGCGGCGTAGCGCAGCACGAGTTGCCCGGCGCGTTCGAAGGCAGCGAGGTCGGCGGGCGTCGTGGCCACGAAGCGTCCTTCGCCATGAGCGATCGGCAGTTCGAACGGGGCATCGAAGCCGTGGAGGAACGGGCACTTGTGTCCGCGCACGTCGAGCGGCACCCAACGATCGATGAACCTCCCCGAGCGATTGTGGGCGAGCGCGGCGCGGGGCCTACCCTCGGCGTCGGCGAGCAACAGGCCCGTCTGGAGGAGCACCTGAAACCCATTGCAGATGCCGAGCACCAGCCCGCCACGGTCGCGGAATCGTCGCAGGGCATCGCCCAGCCGCATCGCAAGCTCGAGCGCGAAGATGCGGCCGCTGGCGATGTCGTCTCCGTAGGAGAAGCCGCCCGGGATGCAGAGGATCTGCACGTCGTCGAGGAGGGGGGGCTTTTCGGCGAGCGCCCGCACGTGAACCCGCCGGGCGATCGCGCCGGCGCGTTCGAAGGCATGCGCCGTTTCATGGTCGCAGTTCGTGCCCGGGGCACGCAGCACGAGCGCTCTCGGGGAAAGCATCAGTCCGCGGTCCTTTCTCCGCGCCACGCGCGGGCGAGGCGGGTGAGCGGCAGCGCCGCCGTGGAGCCGCCTGCGGTGATCGTGAGCACGGGCTCCGCGTGGACGCCGCCGATCCAGGCCCAGGGCACACCCTCCATCACCGCAGCAAAGCGATCGGCCGCCGCCGCCGGCACGGCGCAGAGAAACCGGCCCGGTGTTTCGGTGAATGCCAGCGCGAGCGGTCGCATGGCGAGAGACGGGTCCATGTCGGCCGGCACCGCGTCGAGATCCACGCCGGCGCCGAGGCCACCGGCCACGGCCATTTCCGCCGCCGCTGCCAGAAGGCCGCCGTCGGAGCAGTCGTGGCAGCTGGCGACGAGCCCCTCGCGGCCGGCGGCAGCGATGGCACGGAACACGGCCCGACAGGCGGCCGTGTCGACCGCCGGCACCCGACCACCACTCACGCGGCCGGCGAGTTCGAGCTGGCTGCCGGCGAGGTCGTCACGCGAGAGGCCGACGATCGCCAGGCGGTCGCCGGCCCGCTTGAGGTCGGGCGTGAGTGAGCGCTTCACGTCGTCGAGCTGCCCGAGCGCGGTGGCGAGGAGTGTGGGGGGAATCGAGCGTTCGTGATGATGCCCCGCGGTATCGGTCCAGGCAAAGACGTTGTTGAGGCTGTCTTTCCCGCTCACGAACGGCGCCAGAAACTCGATCGCGATGTCGTGGCAGGCCCGACAGGCCTCGACGAGCGTGCCGAGCGACTCCGGCCGGCGGGTGTCGCCCCAGCAGAAGTTGTCGAGCAGCGCGACCCGCTCGGGATCGGCTCCGGCCGCCACGACGTTGGCGATCGCCTCCACGATCGCGCCTGCGGCCATCTGATACGGATCGCGGTGCCCGAGCCTGTGGCGGAGGCCGACGCCGAGCACGATGCCCCGGTCGCGGCCGAGCACGCCGCGGATCACAGTGCCGTCGGCGGGGCCGGCGCCGGGGCCCACGAGCGGCTTGACCACACTCGCGCCCTGCACCTCGTGGTCGTATTGCCGGATGATCCATTCTTTGCTCGCCACGTCGGGCAGCGCGAGCACGTCGAGCAGCGTCGCTGCGAGGTCGACAGGCGCCGGACTCCACCGCAGCGGCTCGACCGGCGGGGCCACGAAGCGGGATGGCAGCCGCTGCTTCGGCCGGCCCTCGTGGAGGAAGTGGCAGTCGAGTTCGCCGGCGGTGCGACCCTGCCAGTGGAGCACCAGCCGCCCCGAGCCGGTGAACGTGCCGATCGCCGTGGCCTCGACGCCCTCGTCGGCGGCCACGCGGGCGAGCTTCTCCCAGTCGGCCGGCGCCACGGCGAGCACCATCCGTTCCTGCGCCTCCGAAATCCAGACTTCCGTGGCCGAAAGGCCGTCGTACTTGAGCGGCACCGTGGCGAGATCCACCGTGGCGCCGAGCGTGGCGCCCATTTCGCCGACGGCGCTCGAGAGTCCGCCGGCGCCGCAGTCGGTGATGGCATGAAAAAGCTTCTGCCGCGATGCTTCGAGCACGAAGTCGGTGAGCGTCTTCTCGTGGATAGCATGGCCGATCTGCACGCTCCCGCCCGACTGCGTCTCGCTCGTGCTCGACAGCTCGATGCTCGAAAACGTGGCCCCGTGGATGCCGTCGCGGCCGGTGCGGCCGCCCGCCACCACGACGAGGTCGCCGGGCTGCACGGCCGCGTCGGCGGAGTTGCGCGGCATGATCCCCACGGTGCCGCAGAACACGAGCGGGTTGCACAGATAGCCGGGGTCGAAGGCGACGGCGCCGGCGATCGTGGGGATGCCCATGCGGTTGCCATAGTCGCGGACTCCCGCCACCACGCCCTCGAGCAGCCGCCGCGGGTGGATCACCCCAGGGGGCAGGTCGGCGTCGGGCGTGTCGGAGGGGCCCACGCAGAACACGTCGAGGTTCGCGATCGGCTTCGCGCCCAAGCCGGTGCCGAGCACGTCGCGGATCACGCCGCCGAGCCCCGTGGCGGCGCCGCCGTAGGGCTCGATCGCCGACGGGTGGTTGTGCGTCTCCACCTTTACGCAGATATCGTGGTCGCCGTCGAACCGCACCACGCCCGAGTTGTCACGGAACACGCTCACGCACCAATCTTTCGCCCCGAGCCGCGTGCGAATCTCGCGCGTGGCGGCGAACACCGTCTCCTTGAGAAGATTGTCGAACCGCGCCTTTCCTGCCGGGCCGTCGTGGTCGACGGGGCTGCCGAGCGTCTTGTGGCAGCAGTGCTCGCTCCAGGTCTGGGCGATCGTCTCCAGTTCGATCTCGAACGGTGCACGACCAAGGGTGCGGTAGTGGTCGCGGACGGCCGTGAGCTCGTGAGGCGTGAGTGCGAGGCAGCGCTCGCGGCTGAGTTTCTCGAGCGCCGCATCGTCGAGCCCCTCGAGGGGCACCGTTTCCTGCGTGAACACCCACGGCCGACCCCCGGCGAGTGTCGTGAGCCCGAGCGGCCCGATCACCACGTCGTGGATCGCCTCGCTCGCGAGCAGCTTCCAGGCGAGCCGTTCAGCGTCGGCATGCGCGAGCGCCGGCAGCCAATACTTGCGCACGCTGCGCACCGCGCCGGGCCGCACGCCCAAGAGCGCCAGCGCCTCGTGGGCGCTCTGTCCGGCCGGATCGGTCACGCCGGCGCGGGGCAACACATGCACTGCCAGCGGCAGATCGGCCGGACCGGCGAGGAGTTTGGGATCGCCCACTTCCGCGATCGTGAACGACTCGGTCACCGGATCGGCGAGCAGCCGCGCGGCGAGCCGCTCGGCGTCTGCCCGCGAGAGATCGCCTTCGATGAGCCAGCCGGCGGCGGTGCGGGCGTGCGTGCAGCCGGGAATGCCGAGCACGGCGGCGCCCGTCACGACCGCGCGGGCCGCGTGGTCGGAGCCGGCGTCGGTCAGAAAAACGTCAACTTCCCACAGCATCGCGCGCTTCCTTGGCGGCATGGAGCAAGGACACGAGTTTGCGACGGTCTCCCTTCTCGAGAGCCGTGAGCATTTTTTCCGTCGCCCCTGCGATCCGTGACAGGGCCTTGGCCACGGCGGCCGCGTTGTCGAGCAGGATGTCGGCCCAGAGGTCGGGATCGCCGGCGGCGATCCGCGTCGTGTCGCGCCAGCCGCCGGCCGTGAATTGCCGCGCCTCGGCGGGCGTGGCGGCGGCGAGCGCCGCGGCCAGCAAGTGGGGCGCGTGGCTCGTGGCGGCGAGCAGGCGGTCGTGCTGGGCCGGAGACATCGTGAACACGGTCGCCCCCAGAGCGGCCCAGAACGCTCCGGTCTCTTCGACGTCGGCGGCTGGCGTCGCCCGGCCGGGCGTCACGACGGTGACCCGCCCCGTGAAGAGGTCGGCGGAGGCTGCGGCCGGGCCGCGCCGGTGGCTGCCGGCGATCGGGTGAGCCCCTACGAACCGGCCCCGACGGGTGCGGCGGTGTTTTTCCCAGGCGGCAACGATCGAAGCTTTCGTGCTCCCGGCATCGGTGAGAAGCGTTCCGGGCTGGACTGCCGCGTCGACTGCGTCGAGCATGCCCGGAATCGCGGCCACGCCTGTGGTCACGACGACGACGTCGGCCGAGGCCACGGCCTGTGCCAGATCGGCCGTCGTTTCGGTGACGGTGCCGAGTCGCTTCGCCTCCGTGAGCGACTTCGCAGAGCGGCCGACGCCAATCACGCGGCCGGCGAGCTTGCGGTCTCGAAGAGCCAGGCCGACCGAGCCTCCGATCAGGCCGACACCCACGATCGTGACGACGGGCCAGTGGGGTTTTGCAGCGGCGGGAGGCATGCCGGATTTTTAGCAGATGCTTCGGGCGTGTGTTATATGGGGCACACTTGATTCGAAAGCGGGGAGGAAAAAGGTGCCTGACACCTTTTTTACACCTCCATCAATCCTTCGCTCCTCGAGGCGTGTCTATGCCGCGTCGCCGTCCGTTGCCAGACGCACTGCTTGCCGACATGCTTGGCCGCTTGGCCACCGCACTCGCCGCGGGGATCGACCTCCGCCGGGCCTGGGCGAGCGAGGCGTCGCGTGCGCCCGCAAGGCTGCGGCCCGTGATGGAAGCGGTGTCGGCGGCACTTGCCGGTGGGGCTGGGCTCGGCGCGGCGCTCGCCGCGGCCGGGGCGGCCTTTCCGCCATTCGTGCGAGGCATGGTGGCTGTTGGCGATGAGACGGGGCACGAGCCGGAGACGCTCCGCAGCGTGTCCGAGACGCTCCGGGCGCAGCTGCGGGCACGGCGGTCGCTCCGGCAGAGCCTCGCGCAGCCGGCGTTTCAACTCGCCGTGGCGGCGGTTGTGGTCGGCGTGCTGATTTTCGTGGCTGGTCTGCTTCGCGATGCGCGAGGACACCCGATCGATCTGCTCGGCACCGGCCTCGCGGGCCCGAGCGGACTGGCCTGGTATGTGGCCCTCCTCACCGCCGCGGTCGTGATCGTGCTGCTCGGCGCGAGGTTCGCCGTCGCCGACTGGCGGGCCGGCGGCATCGTGCGGCGCGTCGGGGCTCTCGTGCCCGTCGTGGGGCCGGCGGCCCGGGCGGCCGAGGCGGCGGCCTGGTGCCGGGCGGCGAGCCTCGCGAGCGGGGCAGGGCTGCCCGCCGGGCGGCTCGCGAGCCTCGCGGCGCTCGTCGCCCCGGGGCTCGCGATCGACCCGCACGATCTCGAGGAGACGCTGCGCGACGGCGCCACGCTTGCCGACGCGGTCTCCGCGACCAACCGGTTTCCCCGCGTCGTCGTCGAGGCGATCGATGTGGGAGAGCTGACGGGCACGACCGCCGAGACACTCGACCGTCTGGCCGATGACCTCGATGACGAGGCCCGCCGGGGCATCGCCGCCGCCGCCCGCGGCGCCGGGTTTCTCGTGTGGGCGGCGGTGGCGGGCCTGATCGCCCTTGTGGTGGTGCGAATTTTTTCGTCCTATCTCGGCATGATCCAGGACGCCGCCGGCGGAATCTGATGACACTCTCCCAACACGTGCGTCTCGCCGGCTCGGGGTTGCCCCCACCATTTCGCCGGACGTTTGCTGCGCCCCGACCAATCCGCCTACGGCGGATCGGTGCCCGGGCTCTCGCTCACTCGGGTGTGCCTGCGCTCCGGCATCCATGCCTGCGCTGGTCACACACGCCGGCTCAATGGCAGGGGCAACCCCTCGCACAATTTCTCGTCGTCATGGCCTGGAGTGCGGCCTGTGCGACGGTCGCAGGGGCGCAGTCGCCGTCGTTGCCCGCAAAGACGCAGCAGGAGGCGATGGCGGAGCGGGGGTATGTGCGGTATCGCGGCGGGTGGCGGACGGCGCAGGAGATCGAGCTGATCGAGCGCACGGAACGCGTGCAGCTCGCCCGGGTGGAGTGGAAGCAGAAGCTCGAACGGCTGCGCCGGCAGCTCGAGCAGCCGGCGCGCGCCGCGCAGGCGGCCGAAGAGATCGCCGAGATCGCCGATGCGGCAGCGGTGCCTGCCCTGGCGGCTGCGGTTGCCGAGGAGCGTGTCTTTCGCACGCGCAGCCTGTTCGTGCAGGCGCTTGCGCGGATCCGCACCAGCGATGCGACGGCCGTGCTCGTGTCCGTAGCCATCGATCACGCCGACCCGGAGACGCGCGTCGCGGCGGTGGAGCAGCTCGCTAGCATCGGTGCTGAGTCGGCGCTGCCCGCCTTCATGGCGGCGCTTGCAAGCGCCGACAACGCGCGGATCAATCGCGCTGCCGCGGCGATCGGCCGGCTCCTCGCAGCCGTGCCGCCTGAATCGCCGCTGCGGCACGACGACGCCCTGCCTGGCCGCCTCGTGGCCGTCCTCGAGACCGAGCACATGGGCCTCGTGGGCGACGGCACGGCGGAGGGCTCGACGAGCGCCACCTTCACGCCGTCGGGTGGCGGGCTCGCGCTCGGCGGAGGGCCGAAGCGGGTACGCGTGATCGTCAAAAACGAAGACGTGCTCGACACGCTGGCCACCGTGACGGGCGTGAATTTCGGCTGGGACCTGCCCGCGTGGCGGGCATGGCTGGCATCGCGCGACGCTCCCGCCGACCTCGACCTGCGCCGGTGGTGAGGTCAGGCCGCGCGGCGACGGCGAAACCACTCGGCGTCGAGCACGAGCAGGGCGACACGGTTCTCGAGGTTCGGTCGAAACACGGCGAGGAGCAGGGCCGGCAGATACCACGCCATGAACAGGCCCCCGTTATGCGCCTTCCAGAATTGGCTGCCGAGGAGGACGGCCGCCGAGCAGCTCAGAAGCGTGCCGAGATTCTTCGGCACCGGCCAGATCGCGAGCGTGGCCATCATCGCCACGAAGGCCGCGAGCACGGGCAGCCGAAAGACGGGATCGTTGGAGGGAAGGGCCCAGAAGCCCTCGAGCGAGACCTCGTTGGGAAAGATCCAGCCGAACATCTGCCGCAATTGTCCGGCGAACACCGCGGCGCTCGGTGACGTGAAGAACAAGGCGAGCACGAGCAGGAGCAGTGCAGAGCCGACGCCCAGGGAAAATCGCCGGATGCCCCGCTCCCAATAGAAGCTGCACCACAGCGGCAGGAGAAACACGGGATAGTAAATCGTGCCGATGGCCAGTCCGATGAGGCCGCCCGAGACGAGTGGCCGTCGATAGGCCGCGAGCGCCCACACGATAAGCGCGCCTGGCAACGCGTGGTCGACACGGCCGGTCATGATGGCCGTGTAGGGCAAGAGCAGGTAGAGCACGGCGGCGGCGATGCCGAGGCGCACGTTCTCGAAGTGCAGCCAGCCGATCGCCACCATGCCAGCCACGATCGCGAGCTGGGAAATGATCGCCATCACGCGGGCGGTGGTTTCGTGCAGCGCCCGCCGGTTTTCATCGGGGGGCTTGGTGCCTGGCTCCACGGTGGCGTCGGAGGCGAAGAGCCGCTGCGTGGAGATCTGGGGCAGCAGGAACAGGAGCGGGTATCCGGGCCCGAGTCGGGCCAGCTGGTCGGCGTCGACCTCCGTCGCCCGGGTTTCGAGCTTCGTCGCCGCCGAGGCGCCGGCGAGATCGTCGCGATGCGGGCGGGTGGTGATCACGTTGGCCAGCAGAAAGACGAGCAGCGAGATGCCGAGAAACACGAGGCCGCCCACCGAGAGGTTCGGCTCCAGGAGCGGGCGGCGGACCATCAGCGAATCGAAGAGCATGCGAATGATCAAGGCCGCCGAGACGGTGAAGATCCAGAGAAAACCCATCTGCTGCACCGCCGTGCTCGCCTTGTAGCCGCCGTATTCCACGGCCAGAAGGCCGGGCGCGAGCAGGACCAGCCCGACGAGATCGAGGTTGCGCACGCTCCACACGCGGTTGAACTTGAAGAACAGCGCGATCGAGAGGAGCGACGACAGGTAGAACCACGTCGTGGGATTGACGCGGTAATACTGAAAGAGGATGTCGCTCATGCGTGCCGCGGGCCCTCGGATCGGGAAACCCAATCCAGAAGCATACCGCGAGCGGGCCCGTGGGGCGACCGTCGCGGTCGCCAATCGCAAGCTGGACGCCCCGTCGGGAAGCCCGAGGCGTAAGCCGAGAGGATGCCGGTCCGCGATTGTTGCCACGCGGATTCCCTTCGGCTCACGCCTCGGGCTTCCCGGGTGAAGCCTCGAGCCCCGCGGGGCGCGTGGAGCCGATCACGGCGGTGTGGCCTGCGGGCCGGCCGGCCTCGTCGACAAGCGCGCACACGGTGACGTCGTCGATGATGAACCGGCGGCCGGTGAGGGAGATTCTGACGCCCGAATAGCCGGTCACGAAGCCCCGGCGCGCGAGAATCTCGAAGAGCTGGTGGCGGTCGGCCGTGGCGTCGGGAGGCGCCGTGGCGGATGACAGCTTGCCGAGGAGCGATTCGGGCGTGGCGTCAAAGGCCCTGGCTGCGGCTTGGTTGGCCCAGTCGAGCAGCGGCTGGGGTGCGGTGTCGTGGGCGAGGACGGCGAGCGGTAGGTCGAAGAGCCGGCGGGCGTCTTCGGCCGCATCGCCGGAGCGATCGATGAGTTCGCGGCCGACGCAGCGGCGAAACGAGTCGAGGATCACGGTGGCGCGAGTGACGAAGCGATGATCGGCGGTCATGACGTCGAGCGTAGCGTCAGGCTGTGAAAAAGGGACAGCCCCGGCGTTGCGGCCGGGCGACCTGCGGCTGTTGGCCGACTATCACTGGCCCGGCAACATTCGCGAACTGGGCGCGGTGATCGACCAGGCCGTGATCCTTGGCGGCGGCCGCACCCTCGACGTCGCCACGGCGCTCGGCATCGATGCCGAGCGGTTTCGCGACTAAAACCGCCAGATGAGCGGTGCCAGGAGCACCGTGATCGCCATCACGATCAGATTCAGCGGGCCGCCGAACCGCACGTAGTCGCTGAACTTGTAGCCGCCGGGCCCATAGATCATGAGATTTGTCTGGTAGCCCATCGGCGTGGCGAAGCCGCAGCTGGCGGCGACGGTGATGGCCATCACGAACGGCATCGGCTCGACGCCCATGTCGGCCGCAGTCTGCCAGGCGATGGGAAAGATCAGCACGGCCGCTGCGTTGTTGCTCATGAGTTCCGTGAACAGCATCGTCACGAAATAGATCGCCGCCAGCACCATGCGCGGATCGTTGCCGGCCGCCGCGATCGTCGACCGGGCGATTGCCTCGTCGAGCCCAGTCTTCTCCATCGCCTTGGCGAGACCGAAGCTGGCGGCGATCAGCAAGAGCGATTCCCATTCGATGCTGCGCCGGGCCTCGCTCGACGAAATGCATCCGAAGCCCACCACGACGGCCGCCCCGACGAAGGCAGCCGCCACCATCGGCACGAGTTCGAGGGTGGCCGCGAGCACCATGCCGGCGAGCACCGTGCACGCGATCCAGGCCTGGTCGTGCCGGGGAGGCGTCGAGCCGCTGACCTCGCTCACGAGGTAGAAATCACGGTTCGACCGCTGCTGCTCGAGAAAGCGAGGGCTCGCCTCGAGGAGCAGCGTATCGCCCGGCTCGAGCACGATGTCGCCGATCTTCATCTGGAGCCGCTCGCCGTTGCGGGCCACCGCGATCACGACGGCGTCGTACGTCGAGCGAAACCGGCCGGCCCGGATCGTGCCGCCCACGAGCGGGCAGGTGTTCGAGACGACCGCCTCGAGCAGCACCCGCTCCGACCGCGGACCGTCGAGCTGGAACACCTGGTTGGTCGCCGGTCGCAGGCCACGGATCTTCTGGAGCTCGACCACCGAATCGACCACGCCCACGAACACCAGCCGATCGCCCGCCTCGAGCCGCTCGGTGGGTGCCACGGCCGCCATCACGTGCCCGTCACGGTCGATCTCCATGAGAAACAGCCCCTCGAGCCCGCGGAGCCCGGCCTCCTCGATCGAGCGGCCCACGAGCGGGCTGCCCGGCTCCACGACCATCTCGAGCGAATACTGCCGCGGGTCGTCGCTCTGGCTCATCGCGGGCCGACGATCCTTGAGCAGCCACGAGCTTTTGCTCGCCACGAACAGATAGACGAGGCCCGCTGCAAGCAAGGGCACGCCGAGCCAGGTGATTTCGAACATGCCGAGCGTGCGGCCCGTCTTCGCCGCCACGAGGCCGCTCACGACGACGTTCGTGCTCGTGCCGATGAGCGTGCACAGTCCGCCGAGGATCACCGCGGCATTCATCGGCATGAGGAGCTTGGAGACACTCAGGCGATGCTTCTTGGCCCAGTCGCGGATCGCCGGCACCATCAGGGCCACCACGGGCGTGTTGTTCATGAACGCCGAGAGCACCGCCGGAGCGATCATCGTGCGCCGCTGCGCCGAGACGAGCGACGTCGGCCGGCCGAGCGCACGATCGACGAGCGACGCAAGCGCTCCCGTCCGCTCCACCGCCGCCGCCACGACGAACAGCGCCGCCACGGTGAGCATGCCCTCGTTACCCATGCCCTTGAAGGCCTCGTCGGGCGTGAGCACGCCGGCCGCCAGGAGCACGACCACGCCGCCGATCATGGCCATGTCGGGGGCCCGCTGCCCGAAAAGCAGCCCGGCGAGTGTGACGAACACCACGGCCGCGGTGAGTGCGGCCTGCCAGTCGCGGAACAGGGGTTCGAGGAGGGAAAGCATGGAAGAACAATGGGCTGCGAGCCGCCAATCCGCAAGGGCAAATCCATTCCCGCGCCCTCCCGCGGACCACATATCACGTGATAGCCTTGCCGGGGAAAGATGCCCCCGGAAACCCTCGGCCTTGATCGACGTGCTCGTCGACGGCCGATCGGGCCCGGCGGCACCAAGCCTGACCGCACTGGCGTGAGGACCGACCGATGACGCACTCCGCCCCCGACAGCGACCGCGAGCGGTTCGAGGGCTACTACGCCGCGCCGAAACCGCCCTGGGACATCGGCCGGCCGCAGCGGCCGTTCATGGAGGCGGGCGATACGATTCACGGCCGCGTGCTCGACAGTGGCTGCGGCACCGGGGAGCTCGCCCTGTGGCTGGCAGAGCGGGGCTGCCAGGTCACGGGAGTCGATTTTCTCGACGGGCCGCTGGTCGCCGCCCGGAGCAA
>JBMLMS010000060.1:0-14691 GCA_049243925.1 Pirellulales bacterium | reverse complement strand
GGGGCCGAGTTCACCCCCGGCGGGGCCAAGGCCTGGTTTGCCACCATCCGGCGAGCCTAACTGTCGGTGGAAAAAGCCCTCCATGACTTTTTCCACGGGGTCGCCCCATCGTGCGGCGGAATCGCCCCCGCGAACCGTCCACCATAGAACGCCGTAGAGTTCTCACGAGTCCTGAGTTTGGTCGGAAAAGAAAAAAGGTGCGAATCATGACACGGTCTTTGATGCTGATGCTCATGCTGGTTGTTATCACCTCGGGCGTGGCGGTGGCCCAGCAGGTGGTCGTGGCCCAGCCGCGGGTCGTGCGAGTGGCACCGCAAGGCACTCCCCAGCCGGTGCGGGCGTACCGGAGCTATTCGGTGGCTCCATCGGCACCGACCGCCGCCACGATGGGCGACGTGCGGCCGACCGGGCGGCATGCCGGCGAAGCGAGTTGGCGGCACGCCACCGCCAAGGCTGCCGGCCACTACAACGGCGGCCGGTAATCGGCTCGACGTTGAGGAGCCCGGCGCGACGAATCGCGCCGGGCCCTCGGCGTTCACGTCATCCGATCACACAGGCAAAGCCTGGTCAGGATCGGACTAGTTTTTGGCGTCGTTGAAGCTCAAGGAATGGATGGGGGGCACCTCCTTCCAAGCGGAGTCGAAAACGTCGGACATCTCGAGCCCGTAGTGGCGCTCGAAGGCGGCGGGAAGGTCGCCCGACTGGGCATCGGCGACGAACCGAATGAAGGTGGCGGCATCGCGGCGGGCGATCAGCCAGCGGACAAGAGCGGCGCTCTGGCCATAGAAGACCCGCTGCCTGGCGGCATCCACGGGATAGTGCTCGATGGCGAGCAGGTCGGCAGCCGAGAACGCGAGCCCGCGGGAGACCGCCGCGCGAAAGTCGGCCTCGTGCCCGGCTTGCTTCGCGATGCCGTCGAACAACAGCGCGATTCCCTCGTCGGCCCAGCGCGGCGGCGCGGCGGCAGTGAAATGGTCGGCGAGCACCACGTGAACGAGCTCATGGGCCAATGCATCGGGAATCACATCCGGCCCGTCTCCCATCACGTCGATCCGCCGGCTGATCACGCGATCGGGCCCGAATTCGAGGGATGTCGCACCGCGGGCCGTCGCCGGCGGGCCGCCCACGGCGGCCGCGAACGAAGCGGGCGTGGCATGGACATGGATCGCACACCGCTCGATCCACGGTCGCGGCCGCGGCTTACCAAGAAGCTGTGCATAGGCCGTGCGGCGGACTTCTTCGGCGTGGTCGGCGATCGCCGTCGCCCGAACTGGGCTGGCTCCCAGCACGACGACGCTCGACGCGGAAGGCTCACCGGCCGGCGCTCCGCCGCATGTCAGGATCACGCTCCAGATGACGGCGGCGACGACCGATTGCTGAGGCGACATCACGCAGGCTCGCAGAGGTGCGGTGAAACGATGATGCACGCCTCGTGCCACTCGAGTCTCGAAATCCGGTGTCGGGTGGGAACCGGCGGATTTCCGCCGCGCCGCGGGCCTTCCGCACGAGCCTCACAAGGGGTGTGGGTCCGTCGGCCGGTGCGGCTGCCTGCAAACGAAGCATCGCGTGCCCGAGCACACGGCAGCGACGCCCTACACTGGCGGCATGCGACTGTTTCCCTGCGATCGGTTTCCGCTGCCACTCCCGGACGGCCACCGGTTTCCGATCGACAAATATTCTCTCCTCCGCCGTCGGCTCGAGATGCACGCGGCGGCTGGCGAACCGCTGGAATTCATCGAGCCGCATGCGGCGACCGACGACGAACTCGTGCGGGTGCACGATCGGGGCTACGTGGGCCGCGTCCTCTCGGGCACGCTGTCGGCCGGCGAGGTGCGGCGGATCGGGTTTCCCTGGAGCGAAGCCCTCGTCGAACGATCGCTGCGGAGCACGGGCGCCGCGGTCGATGCCGCGGCGGCGGCCGTCGAGGACGGCGTCGCGGCGAGCCTCGCCGGGGGGACGCATCACGCCGGCACCGACTGGGGCGAGGGATATTGCGTGTTCAACGACACGGCCGTGGCAGCCCGTGAACTGCAGGCCCGCCGCGCCGTGCGGCGGGTGCTGATCCTCGATTGCGACGTTCACCAGGGCAACGGCACCGCCGAGATCTTCTCGGGCGATCCCACCGTGTTCACGATGTCGATCCACGGAGCGCGGAATTTCCCGGTTCGGAAGCAGCCGAGTTCGCTCGACGTGCCGCTCGAAGCCGGCACCGGCGACGACGAGTATCTCCGCCGGCTCGAGCCGGCGGTGGCGGAGTCGATCGCGCGGGCACGGGCCGATCTCGTGCTCTACATCGCCGGCGCCGATCCCTATGCGGGCGACCGGCTGGGGCGGCTCGAACTCACGAAGGCCGGCCTTACTGCCCGTGATCGCCTGGTGCTCGATGCCGCACGGGGCAGCGGCCTGCCCGTGGCGATCGTCTGCGGCGGCGGCTACTGCCCCGACCTGGAGGCGATCGTGGATATTCACGCCGCCACGATCCTGCTGGCGTCCACCTACCGCGCCGCGCCCTGACGGCCCGCATCTCCCGGGCCGCGGCCGTCTCCCCGCACCATTGCGGGAAAGAGCGGCAGCACGACATCGATCACGGTGCCCTTGCCTGGCGCGCTCGAGATCGTCGCCTCGCGGCCGAACAGCCGGGCCCGCTGCCGGATGCCCTCCAGGCCAAACCGTCCCTCGGGAACGCTCCGCACGTCGAAGCCGATTCCGTCGTCGGCCACCCGCACTGCGACATCGGTGTCGCCTCGCGGCTCCAGCACGATCTCGACACTTCGGGCCGCCGCATGTTTGCGGATGTTGGAGAGCGATTCCTGCACGATCCGGAAGATGGCCGTTTCCACGTCGGGGTCGAGGCGGCGCAGGGGCTCCGGATGGAGGTAGCGGATCACGGGCACGACATCATGCATCCGCTCCACGAGCGACTCGACCGCCTCTTCGATGCCGAGCTCGTCGAGCATCGGCGGACGCAGGCCGTTGATGAGCCGTCGGGCTTCCGCAGCGGCGGCGCGCATCAGTCGCAGGCCCTCGGTGCAGGAGCGGATCACGTCGTCGAGCCCGGGATCGCGGCGCGACTGCATGCTGTGGAGACCGGCCTCGAGCTGCATGATGGCGCCAGCCTGATATTGCGCGAGCCCGTCGTGAATCTCGTACGAAACGAGCTGCCGCTCACGCTCCTGCGTGCGCAGCATCTGCTGCAGCGCCTGGCGTTCGTTGCGGAGGGCCTGTTCGGTGTCGTGTAGCAGCCGGGCATCCATCGCCGTGGCGACGACGGCCACCACCTGCCCACGCTCTATTACGGGCGACGCGCGGACGGAGTACGACACCACTTCGCCGTGCTGATTCGCCGCCGCAGCCTCGTAGGCGGCGGCCTGTCCGGTGGCGAACACCTCCGTGAGGATGCGCTGCACGCGATCGCGGTCTTCCGGCACGAGGAACTCAGTGACCGGCAGCCCCAGGATCTTTTCCGCGGCCGCGTGGCCGACATCGGAGTGGTTGAGAAATCGCAGCCGCAGGTCGCGGCCGATCACGCTTACGAAGCCGTCGACGCTGGAGGTGAGCGCGTCCCAGAGCAGCCGGGGGTCGGGCAGGGGCGGGGCGTGCTCAGGCGGCGGTGGCTCGGACGGTCTGGCAGGCATGAGGGGGTTCGACCTGCGGTTCGATGATTCCCCTGCGGCCCCGCGGCTCGCGCCATGCGAAGGATCGAATACTCCCGACAGGGATCGAACCTGTAACCTTCAGCTCCGGAGGCTGACGCTCTATCCAATTGAGCTACGGGAGCGGACGCTCGAAGTCTAGCAGGGCTGCCGGCGCGAAAAAAGCGGCCGTCGCGCTCACGCAGAGCGACGCAGCGGCGTGGGATCCAGCCGCCGCGTGGGCGCGTGCACCGTGGCATGCGGTCCGTCGATCCGGATCGTCGGCATGTCGTCCCCAGTCGGCTCCGGGCGGGAGTCTTTCATGAGTGCCCGAAGCTGACGGTAGCGGGGCAGATACGCGCCGAATTGCATCAGGGCCACGAGCCTTCCCGCGAGCATCGGCAGCGTGCCGAATGGCGCCCGAGCGATCGCGTGCCGGAGCACTTCGGCACCGTGAGCCACGACCGCCCAGGGCAGAAACTGCCCGGCGATAGACCGCCAGAACAGCCGCTCTGCATGCAGCCCGGCCGTGAACGAGCCCTTCCGACCACGAACGGGGCCATCGACCACGCGAGACGATTCGTCGACCACGACGGCTCGTCCACTGCGAGCCAGCGCCACCGCCATGTCGGCATCGGCGCAACTGTCGCCGCAGGCGGTCGAAAATCCCGGGCCCGCGTGCCGGAGAAAATCGGTGCGCCAAAATCCGGCCTCGAGCGCGGGGCCATGGGGCCGCGAAGCGCCGCGAGTAGGCTTCACGTCGACCCGCCGACCACCGCACCCGCAGCGGATGCCCGCTGCGACCGGCCGCGTGTGATCGTCGGCCGACACGGTCAGGGGAACGACCGCCGCGGTGGCCTCGTCGTCGAACCGAGCGAGCGGCCCTTCCGTCCAGCCATCCGTGGCCCTCCAGCCCGCGGCCAGGATGTGCGTCACGTCGGCCCGGCTCGAAGCGACGCCCACGTTGACACAGGCCACGAGGCTCGAGCCGATCGGCGCCTGCACGAACGTGACTTCGTCGCAGATGTTCCAGGGATCGTCGTAGACACACCCGAGCGCCACGATCACTTCACTGCCCGCGGGCCGCTTCTCGAGCACGCTGACGAGCGTGTCTTCGAGGGCCGCCACGTCGGACGGCGCGGCGATCACGATCGACAGTTGTGGCTGGCTCGCTCCACGCGGCATCATCCCTGCCCCCACGCACACGGAACAACACGACGAACAGGCTCGGCACCACGCGGCCCGAGGCAGGCGTCTCTGACCCAGGATCGCGTTACGTCAGGCGGCGGCCCGCTGCGGCTGCAGCTCGGTGAACAAGTTCACCGTGTGAAGCATCTCGCCGTCGGCGTCGTAGAACTGCAGCACGCCCACGTCGATCAGCCACATGGCGAACATTTCGGCGGCGCGATAACAGCGGGCGACGCACCGGCCGCGATCGATACGGATGTTTTCCTGCACGTCGGCCACGTCGACGGCCTCGGCACCGAACTCGAGGAAGTACCGCGTGACGATGTGCCGCACGTCGGCGGCGTGCATGTTCAGTCGCATGGGAAGCAACCTCCTGTTGCGGGCGTGTCGAACGACTTCCTGTCGATCGGAGGCGGAACCATACCGGGCCGTTTCCGGCGACGGTAGGCGACTTTTCCGGGCCACGACCCGGCTCAAAGCCCCGATTCCCTCCACTTCTAGAGATATCGGCGCGATCATGTCCTCATGGTGACTGCCGGCTCGGGGGTCTTTCCAAACCGCATGCGCCGGCGAGTCTCGCCACGTTGCCCATTCGTGCCAGCCCCTACAGGCGGGCGGTCCAGGCGGGCGCTGCATAGCGTTCGGCGACGAGGCGGGCCACCCGCTCCCGCGGCCACGCGGTGCGATTGCATGCTGGCGCGAATGCCTCGCGGACAGCAGTTTCGAGTGCCGTCACCCCGAGCCGGAGGTTTGCGAGAAATGCCCCGTGGGGCCGCCGGCCTCGATAGTCCGGCTCGCGGGGTGGGTGCCGGAGAACCCGGCCGATAAGATCGAGATCGAAGTCGTCGAGCAGCGTGCCGTGATAGAGCACCCCGTGCCGCCGCACACGGAGTGCATTGCCGGACACCTTCCGATCGCCATCGGCGGCGCGCACCACGAGGTCGCTCGAACCGCGGCGCGTGACGCCGCCAGGCACGGCTGCCACGCGCGAGAGCGCCGCACAGAGCGGGTCGAGCATGCGGGCGTGGATCGCGTCGATCGGCGGTGCGCCGTCCGGGCAGGGCTCGACCACAGACCACATCAGACACCCAGGCCCCAGCAGCACGGTGAGCCCGCCGCTGGGGCGGCGCACGATCCGCACACCCGCCGCCCTGCAGGCGGCCAGATCCACCTCCGTGTCCAGGCAACTCGACGAGCCGACCACCACCACCGGCTCCCGCGCCATCCATGTCCGCACCACGGCCGTCGTGGTCAGGCCCTCGTGTGCCTCCTCGAGCAGGGCTTCGTCGAGCGCGAGCTGCTCCTCGACGGTGTCGACGTGGGCGTCGAGCCACACGGCCCCCGGCCAGGAACGATCAAGTTGACGCTCCACGTGGCTCCCCTAGACTTTTCACAGTGCACGGCAGTCCCAGGGCTCACCCATGGCAGAATTCAAGCGGCCGCTTTCGGCAGACGACGCCCTGCCGCCCGTCGAGCCGCCGAGTGCCGCCTTTCTCGTGCAGTTGTTTCTGGTGCCGGGGCTCATCGTCTCCATCATCGTCTGCGTGTGGCTGGCGTTCCACTGGCTCGCCCATTTGGGCAATGATCCCCAGGCTTATGTGCGCACGTTGCAGCGGGCCAACGAGGGTCGCTGGCAGGCGGCGCTCAACCTGGCCAACGACCTGCGCGGGCCGGGCGGCGCCGCCCTCAAGCAAGACGAGCCCCTGGCTCGCGAACTAGGCAGGATCCTCTCCGAGGAGGTCGTGAGCGGCCGGTCGGGCGAGCAGTCCGAGACACTCCGCGTCTATCTCTGCCGTGCCCTCGGCGAATTCGCCGTGCCGGCTGCGGCGGCACCGCTCGTGGAACGTATCGCCGATGCATCCGATCCCCAGACGGCTCGAGCAGCTGTCGAGGCACTCGCGGTGCTCCAGGCCAATCTCGTGGCGGCGGGGCGAGACTTCGCCGACCCGGCTGCTGTGGCGGCAGCAGTGATCGCGGCCTCACAGAGCGACGACGCTCCGCTTCAGTCGGCAGCCGCCTTCACGCTCGGCGTGCTCGGGGGTGAGGCCTCCGTCGAGCGGCTGCTCACGCTGGCCGGCGCCACGAACGACGACGTCCGCTTCAATGCGGCGCTCGGGCTCGCCCGCCAGGGCCGCACCGAAGCCTACGAAGGGCTTGGCGAGATGCTGGCCCTGCCCGACACTCCGCCCGGCCCCGGTGACGACGCCGCGGCCCAATCGCGGCGCTACAAGCGGGCTCTTGTGGTCGTCAACGCCCTGCGCGGTGTGGCGTTGCTCGTCGACGCCACCCACGAGCCGCCCCCGGCCCTGCTCGTCGATCGCCTCAAGGCCGCCGCGAGCGACCCGGTGGGCGACGTCCGCTCGAGTGCCGCCGCCTTGCTCAAGAAGATCGAACGTATCGCGGTCCCGGCGGCCGCCTGATTCCCACACCAGTCGAGATCCCGAACCCGAAGGAGGCCCACGATGGCCGTGACGACCAAAGAGACGATCGCCCTCTTGCTCGAGAGCTACTGCATGGAGCTCGAGACCGTGGTGAACTATCTCGCCAACAGCGTGAACCTCGACGGCGTTCGCGCTGAAGAGATCAAGAAGTCGCTCGGCGCCGACGTGCCCGGCGAGATCGCCCACGCCCAGCAACTCGCCAACCGCATCAAGCAGCTCGGCGGGCAAATTCCGGGCTCGGCAGCGCTGAAAATGGGCGGCCAGATCCAGCCGGTGGCCGACACCACCGACGTGGTGGGCGTGATCAAGAGCGTGATCGCCGCCGAAGAAGCCGCCTGCGCCCAATACAAGAAGGTCATCAGGGCGGTCGATGGCGAGGACTACGTCACGCAGGACCTCTGCATCCGCCTGTTGGCCGACGAGGAAGAACACCTCGTGCAGTTCAAGGGCTTCCTGAAAGAGTACGCGAAGTAGGAGACCCTTCTCGGCCGGCCGCCCGTTTTTACGCCCACGCCGGCTTCGGGCTCTCCATACCCCATCGCCGGACGTTCGTTGCGCCCATCCTGGGCTTCACTCACTCGGATGTGCCTGCGCTCCGGCATCCTTGCCTGCGCTGGTCACATACGCCGGCTCCCGGGGTACGGAGAGCCCGAAGCCTCCTCAACTCGGAGGCGCCAGGAACTTTCGGCGGAGTCGGTCGGTGGGCACGCGCAGACGAAGGGAGTCGTTGAGGACGAAAGCGCGCTAGGCCTGGAGGGCCGGGTTAGCACCAGCCGACGGAGGTCGGCCAAGGAACGGACGGCACGATGCCGGGCCGTTCCGTGAAGCATCCCTCGAGCATGCCTACCGCCGGCTCCGAATGCGGATCGTTATCACATGCCCAACCGCTCGGCGATGAATGGCACGCAGGACGCCTACCCCGCGCTGGTACGAGGCAGGCCCTCGCCGGCGTCATTGAGATCACGCCAGTTCAGGCGTTGAGATATTCGTCGAGCAGTTCGCGGAGCAGGTCGGTGTCGGGTTCGATGCCCGTCCACGTGTGGAAGTCGATCGCCGTCTTTGCGCAGTGGATCTCCAGGCCGTCGATCGTGCAGGCGCCGTGCTTCTGGGCGGCGGCGACGATGGGCGAGGGCTGCGGCACGAGGGCGAAGTCGGCGACGACATGATCCTTTCGCAGGCCCG
The DNA here is from genome assembly GCA_049243925.1 of Pirellulales bacterium. Classification (GTDB taxonomy): domain Bacteria; phylum Planctomycetota; class Planctomycetia; order Pirellulales; family UBA1268; genus RGVT01. The sequence continues at coordinate 6,248 of JBMLMS010000060.1, read as the reverse complement.
TGAGCGTGAGCCGGGCGTCGGCGGGTATCGCCGACACCACGATGCCCACGTGCTCCGGCACCATGAGCTCAGCCTGCCAGGGCAGCACGGCGGCGGGCGCACCGTCGACGCCTGCGAGGGCTTCCACGAGCGCCGTCGCAGCGTCGGGCGTGCGGTTGCACACGAGAAGGCTTGCCGCGCCAGCCAGCGAGAGTTCGAGGGCTGTGGCCCGGGCTGCCGGGCCCGCGCCGATGAGGAGCACGGCTTCGCCGGAAGGGTCGGCGTGGGCCCGAAGCGCCTCGAGCAGCCCGCGGCCGTCGGTCATGTGGCCGAAGAGCCCGGTCGGCTGACGTTCCACGAGGCTCACCGCCCGTGAAAACGTGGCGGTCGGTGACACTGCGGCGATATGCGCCGTGGCCAGTCCGCGGAGCGGGCCGGAGAGGATGCACCCACGAAACCCCATGGCATCGATGCCCGCGAGTGCGGCGGCGAGGCGGTCGGGGGCCACCTCGAGCGTCAGGAAGCGCCAGTCGAGGCCGGCCTCCGCGAGGGCACGTTCGGAGAGATACTGCGCGGGATTCCCGGCCGCCGGGCAGCCCAGAAGGGCGATGATCTCCTGGAGTGCGGGGCTCGTCATGTACAGAGATCTGCGTCGCAGGTCAGACCGTGACGCTCGTGGCCGCGACGAATCGCGGGTCGGTGCGGATCGGATCGAAGTCCGGCTCGACCTCCGTGAGGTCGCGAAACCGGCCGTCGATCGCGATGGCCCGTGCGAGATGCTCGATCGCAGCCTGCACGCGTCCGCCGAGCGACAAATAACACGACAGATTGTAGTGCAGGATCGGCTGCTGCGGAGTGGCTTCGAGCCCCCGCTCGAGCACACCGATCGCATCCTCGAGCCGGCCGAGCCGCTTGAGACACCAGCCCATGCCGAGCCAGGCCTCGAGCTTGTCGGGGTCGTGTTCAGTGACGGCCTGGAGCGGATGCAGGGCGTCCTCCCAGCGGCCCAGGGCCCGGAGAGCCTCCCCTTCGAGCATCCTGGTGCCCGGCAACGACCGGGTCGGCTCCGGGAGCTCGGCCAGAAGACCGAGGGCGCGTTCGAGGAGCCGGCTGGCCGAAGCCGGCACCGGCCGGTCTGTTTCCACGAGCAATTCGCCGAGTTCGATGTAGCCTGTCGCCTGCCTGAGAATGGCCTGCCGACGAAGCCTGGTCATCGCGGTCATGAAAACGCCTCCTGTCCCAGTGTAGGCCGCGCGGTGCGTCCGGCCTGGCGCGGCCCTCTGGGAAACCTGCTGGTAGTACGCAGTTCGAGCCTATTGGATCGGTGGGGAGGTGGGAATCAGGGGCGTTTTGCCCGGTTTGCCGGGGAGAGCCGGAGCCGGCTACGGAATTTCCGGCCAACTGCCACTCCTTCAATGGAGACGACACGAATGCCCGCCTGGAGTGGGCCTCGATTCTTCCGTCACACCTGCGTCACACTGGAGTGCCCATCATGCGTCTGACGCTTCGCACGCTCCTGGCCTGGCTCGATCATGTGCTCCCGACGGGCGAGCAGGACGAGCTCGCCGCCAAGGTGGCGGCGAGCGGCCCCGCGCAGCAGCTCGTCGCCCGGATCCGGCAGGTCGTCGAGCGGCCGACGATCCCGGCACCGCGGGCCGACGGGCGGGGACTGGGGGCCGATCCGAATTCGGTGGCCGAGTATCTCGACAACTGCCTCGTGCCCGAAAGACTGGAGTCGTTCGAGCGCATCTGCATTGAATCCGACATGCATTTGGCTGAGGTTGCGGCGTGCCACGAGATGCTCGCCACACTGGCCCACACTCCTGGGGTGGCGACGCCGCTCGATTCCGCGGGCCGGCAACGCCTCCTCGAGGCGATGGGGCATCATTCGACGACCGTGTTTGCCGATCTCGAGCGGCGCGAGGCGGTTTCCAATGCACGGGCCGTGCGGTCGGCGATCGAGGCGGCACCCGGTCCGGCAGCCGTGCCGGCCCGCCGCCGGGCCTCCCGGGCGGCCTGGGCGGCCGCGTTGGCCGCAGTCGCGCTCCTCCTCGCGCTCGGGGTGTTTCTCATCGAGGCGCTCGGCCGATCGCGCGGGCGGCGCGGCGACGCCGGGGCCGTTGCCGACGTCGCCGTCGCCGTCGCCGTCGATGTGCCGCGTGCCGCGCCGGCAATCGAACAGCTGCCCCCGGCTGCGCCAGCCGAGCCTGCGACGGAGCCGCCGGCACCACCCGTTGAGCCTGCCCCGCCCGAGGCAAGTGCACCGGCAACGGAGCCGGTGAGTGCCGCCGCGCCCCGGCCGGAGGCACCGCTTCCTCCCGTCGCTGCGGCGGTCCCCGCCGCAGCAGAGCCTCCGCCGTCGCTGCCGCGGGTGCCCCAGGGAGATGCCCTGGCGATCGCGGCGCCGCCAGCGGCCGCCGAAACGCCGCTCGAATCTGGATTTCCGTCCCCGGCGGTGGATCCCGGGCCTCCGGATCGAGCCGCGCTCGGAGTGGTGGAGAGCACTGGCCTCGTCATGCGGCGCACGGTGGTGCAGGGACAGACCGTCTGGACAGCGCTCGAACGCGGCGCGGTGCTCGGCCCACGTGAGGATCTGATCGCGTCCTTCGGCTGTCGGCCGGAGGTCACCGTCGGCGGCATCACGATCCGACTGTTGCCCGCGACGCGGGCCATCGTCACCGCCGACGCCGGCGGCGAACCGCGGCTGGAGGTGGTGTTCGGCAGGGCTCTCGTCCGGGCTGGCCGGAGCGATGCACGCGTCGGCGTCGTCGCGGGCGGACTCGAAGGCACCATCATCGCCGGACTCGACGGACAAGCGGCCGTCGCCGTCGATCTCGATCGGGCGGCCGGCTCCGATCCGGTGGTCGAGGCCGCGCGGGTGCGGGCGAGTGTCGTGGCCGTCAACGGCGGGCTCGTGTGGCGGCAGTCGGGCCGTGCGGCGGATGGCGAATTGCGGCCTCTCGCGGGGCTCGCGGCCGAGGGCGTGCTCGACGCGCGGACGGCGATCGCCTGGGAGAGCATCGCGGCCGGCGTCGGCACGGTCGCACGGCTCGATCCGTTGCCGGCGTGGATCGCGGCGCCGCTCCCGGTGGACAAACTCGAACGCAACGCCGCCGAGGCTCTGGCTGCGCGGCTTTTCGAGACCGGTTCGCTCGACGGTGCGCTGCGTGCCCTCGTCGCCGATCGGCGGGTCGAGAATCGGGTCCTTGCGGCCTCCACGCTCGCCCTGACCGGCGACTTCGACGCCGCCGTCGATCTCCTGTGCACCGAGGCGGTCGGCCGGCGGCTCGAGCAGAAGCAGTGGTCGAAGCTCGAGGCCGACGTGGTGCCGCTGGCACTGGCCCGGGGCGCCAACGCCGCCGCGAAGCTCCGCACGGCCTTCGAAACCCGTGGTCCGCATGGCAAGGCCGACACGCTCTTCGCGATGGCCCGCGGCTTCAGCGATTCCGAGCTCGCAGCCGGCGCCGCCGCAGACCTCGTCGCGGCTCTGGAGGATGGCGATCTCGTAGTCCGGCGCTATGCGTTCAAGTGCCTGTGTGACGTTGTGCGGCCAGCGGCGGTCGATCGCCTCCGGTATCGGCCCGACGGCCTGCCGGAGCTGCGCCGCGAAGGGGCGGCATGGTGGCGTGGCCAGTTGCAAAAGGGTCTGATTCGGCGCCCCGGGGCCGCGTGAGCGGCGCGGTTTGTCGAAGCGACTGCGCGGGTGATATGCTCCATCGTTCCCGGTAAGGAGCCTGTTTTTTCATCCTTCAAAAGGAAGCGATCGGGTGCAAATCAACGTTTCGGCCCGGCACGGGCAGCTCAGCGCGGCTTCGCAGTCGAAGATTTCGGCGAAAGTGTCGCGGCTGAAGCGATATTTCGACAGGCTCACCGCCCTCAACGTGACCGTCGACCTCGGCAATGCCGAACTGCCGGAAGTGGAGATCGTGGCCTCCGCCGAGCACTTCCACGACATGGTCAGCCGCGAGCATTCCGGGCAGCTCTGGAGGAGCGTCGACGGCGCCGTCCAGAAGCTCGAGCAGCAACTACGGAAACACAAGGAAAAGGTCAGGGATCATAAGCACGTGCAGTCGTCGCGCCGCGGTTAGCGGCAGTGCCGTTCGGATCCCGCCTCCATCCCCACCCCAGAAGCACGACCGCATGAAGTTCTCAGATTTTGTCGCCACCGACGCCATCCGGTCTGATGTCGAAGCGGGCACCAAGCAGGGCGTGATCCGCGAGATGGCCGAGGCGCTCGTCGAAGCCGGAAAGATCGCGCCGGCGGAGCTCGAAGGCATCGTCAAGGCGATCATGAAGCGCGAGGATCTCGGCAGCACCGGCATCGGCCGGGGCGTGGCCGTGCCGCACACGAAGCATCCGAGCGTCGACCGTCTCGTCGGTACCGTCGCGGTGAGCCGCAAGGGAATCGACTTCGAGAGCCTCGATGGCGAGCCGGTGCACCTCTTGTTCCTGCTCGTGTCGCCGCCCGATCGTCCGGGCGACCATCTCCGGGCGCTGGAAAACATCTCGCGGCAGTTGCGCGACGACGACTTCTGCCGCCGGCTGAAGGCTTCTGCCACCCCTGCCGCCATCGAGCAATTGCTCGAGGAGGCCGACAGTCACGGAGTGGTCACGTGACAACCCCAGAGACCGTGTCGCGGGAGGTCGTGGTCGGCATCGAGCAGGGCTTGCACGCCCGGCCGGCCGATCTCGTGGCCCGCGAGGCGCGGAAATGGCAGTCGCGGATCGAGCTCGTGGCCGACCGGCAGCGGGCCGACGGCAAGAGCATCCTCGACCTGCTGACGCTCGCGGCCGAGTCGGGCACGCGGCTCGTCGTCGAGGCGACGGGGCCCGATGCCCGCGAAGCCGTCGAGGCGATCGGCCGGCTCTTCGACCGCAACTTCACCGAACACACCTGAGCACGAATACCAGACCATGAGCCTTTGTTCGGCACCGCAGCCGAACACGATTTCCGGGCGGCCCGACCGCCGCCCATCACCGACCGACCGAGACCGAACCCCAAAGAAGGAGCAGCACGAAGCCGCCTGGCGCGAAGCCGTGCGGGGCCGTTGATCATGGGCAATCCGCCTTTCGGCGGGTGCCGTGTGATCCCCCTGTCCATGGCCCCCGCTGCCGGCGAGGTGGACTGCGCCCCCAATGTTGAAACTCCAGGGCATCGCCGTATCGCCCGGCGTCACGATCGGCGAAGCGCTCGTCCTCGACAGTGAGGGCTTTCGCATTCCGCGCCGCTTCGTGGAGCGCAGTGCCGTCGATACGGAGCTCGAGCGGCTCGCCAACGCCGTGGCCGAGACGGCCCGCGAGATCGAGCGGAATCGCGATGCGATCCGGGCCGAACTGGGCGAGCAGTATGCCGCCATTTTCGACGCCCATTTGGCGATGCTGCACGACGAGCGGCTTCAGGGGGAGCTCACGAGCGCCGTCCGCGACAAGAACTGGTGGCCGGAATACGCGGTGAGCCGCACGCTCCGCCGCTACGCGAAGGTGTTTCAGAACCTCGACAACCACATTTCCCAGCGGGCTCACGACATCTACGACATCGAGAAGAGCCTGCTTCGCAACCTCCTGGGGCAGCGGCGCGAGACGCTGGCGGCGATCTCACAGCCGGTGATCGTGCTCGCCCACAACCTCACGCCGAGTGAGACGGCGAACCTCGATCGCCGGTTCGTGAAGGGCTTTGCCACGGAACTCGGGGGCCCCGGCAGCCACACCGCGATCGTGGCGGAAGGGCTCGAGATTCCGGCCGTGGTGGGGCTGGGGCCGTTTCTGGCCGATGTGTCGGGCGGGGAGCCCGTCATTCTCGACGGGCAGCAAGGCGTGGTGATCCTCCAGCCCGACGAGGAGACGATCGCCCGCTACAAGCTCGAGCTCGAGGCCGCCCGCACCGTGGCTGCCAAGCTCGACACGCTCCGCGACCTCCCGGCCGAGACGCTCGACGGCGAACGCATCCAGCTCACGGGCAACATCGAGTTTCCGAGCGAAGCAGAGCAGTGCCTCTCGCGCGGCTGCGATGGCATCGGGCTCTACCGCACGGAGTTCCTCTATCTGACGAGCCGGCGGGAGCCGACCGAAGAGGATCACTTCGCGGCCTACAGCGAGGTGGTGCAGGCGATGCACGGCAAGCCCGTCGTGATCCGCACGCTCGATCTCGGTGCCGACAAGATGCGCACCGAGACCACTCCCGAAGAGGAGCGCAACCCATGCCTGGGCCTGAGGAGCATCCGGCTCTCGCTCCGGCAGCTGCCGATGTTTCGCACGCAGCTGCGGGCCAT
>JBMLMS010000059.1:0-2386 GCA_049243925.1 Pirellulales bacterium | reverse complement strand
CGGGGCGGAACGATGTAGGTAGTCAGCTTCGTGATCTTCATGCGGCGGGTTCGCGCGGGATGGATCGCCAGGCGGCAACGAAGGCGTCGGCGGTTGTTCGCACGTCGGCTGCGGTCATGCCGGGTTTGTAGAGGGCCGAGCCAAGACCGAAGCCGCTCGCCCCGGCGGCGACGAACGCGGCCATGGTGGCCGGGGTGATGCCGCCGACGGGCACGAGCGGCACGTCTCGGGGAAACACCGCCCGCCAGGCCTTGATCACCGCAGGTCCGATCTGTTCGGCAGGAAAAAGCTTCAGCAGATCAGCGCCGGCATCGAGTGCGGAAAATCCCTCGGTCGGCGTCGCCACGCCGGGCCCGCTCACGAGGCCGGCGGCCTTGGTCGCGCGGATCACCTCGGGATTGGCATTTGGTGAGACGATGAGCGTGCCTCCCGCTGCGGCGATCGCAGCGACATCGGCGACGCCGAGCACCGTGCCGGCGCCGACATGAGCGCGGTCTCCCAGGTCGGCGGCGAGCCTGCGAATGCTCTCGATCGGATTCGGCGAATTGAGCGGGATCTCGATCAGGCGAAAGCCCGCCTCGAAGAGCGCCCGCCCCACGGGCAGAACCTCGTCTGGAGTGATGCCGCGGAGGATCGCGATCAGCGGGAGGGCGGAAAAGTGGCGGTCGAGGGGGCGGTGTTCAGGCATGCCAATCTTTATGCATGAATGCAATACAAGCGGTCTCGCCGCACCTGCGAGTATACCCTGGGGCACCCGACGCTCCGGGCAAACCCTGCGCTGCTTGCGACGGTGCCGTGGGCCTTCCTGTCCTGCGACGGGAGCCACGGATCTGTGAAACAAGTCGATGCGTTCCTCGCGCTGCTGACAGGAATTCCTCAGGTGCCCTCGACCGATCCCGCCCAGGCTGTCGCACAGTTCTACGGCCTGCTCCGCGAGGCGGTGAAAAGCACGGTGGGCTGGCGGATCTACCCCGTCGAACTGGCCAGCCTCACCGCAGTGGCGTGGTGGCCACCGTCGCGGCGCTCGGGGCTCGACCCGACATCGACGACCATCTGCAGCGGCTTGGGCGTTGCGTTTCATCCGGGGCTGCTCACCCCCTACGATGGCAATCGGCTGACCGCACTCGGCGATCAGCCACTCCGCACGCTGGGCGACCTGCATTTCCTGGACCACGGGCGGATCGATCCAGACCGTGGCACGAGTTGGCAACGGGTGCAGTTGCCGATCACGTTGGATGCGAAGACCGTCCGCCGCGCCGAAGCATTCGGGTACGAGACGTAGCGTTGGCCCCGGGCGGAGCATCAGCCGCCGGCGGCGGGCTTGGGCGGGGGCACGACGACCCGCACGCCGAGCTCCACGAGCTGCTTCGTCTCGACGGCCGCAGGCGCGCCGGTCATGAGGTCGCTCGCCTTCTGCGTCTTCGGAAACGCGATCACGTCGCGGATGCTGTCGAGGCCACCGAAGAGCATCACCCAGCGGTCGATGCCGAGCGCGATGCCGCCGTGCGGCGGAGCGCCGCTCCGCAAAGCGTCGAGGAGAAAACCGAACCGCTCCCGGGCCACGTCCGCCGAGATCCCGAGCAGCTTGAAGACCTTCTCCTGCGTCGCTCCGTCGTGAATCCGGATCGTGCCACCGCCGGCCTCCGAGCCGTTGATCACGAGGTCGTAGGCCACGGCCCGGCAGGCGGCCGGATCGCTCTCCAAGAGATCGAGGTCGGCGGGCCGCGGCGCCGTGAACGGATGGTGCATCGACGCCCAGCCACCGCTCTCGGCGTCGCGGGCGAACATCGGGAAATCGACCACCCACGAAAAGTGCATCGCCTTGGGATCGTAGAGGCCAAGCTGCGCCCCGAGCCGCTTCCGCAGCATGTGGAGCGCCTTGCACGTGACGTCGAACGAGTCGGCCACGATCAGGGCGAGGTCGCCAGGCTCGCAGCCGAGCGCGGCCTTGAGCCGATCGGCGATCGCCGTGAGATTTTTGGCGACGGGGCCCGACCACGTGCCGTCGGGCTCCACCTTCAGCCACACGAGCCCCTTCGCGCCCCCCTCGACCGCCACGGCGGTGAGCTCGTCGAGATCCTTGCGTGAGAATTTTCCGGCGGCCCCCGGCACCCGGATGCCGCGAACACGGCCGCCGGCCTCGATCGCCCCGCGAAACACGCGGAAGTCGCTCTCGCCGGCCAGGGCCGTGAGGTCGGTGATCTCGAGCCCGTAGCGCAGATCGGGGGCGTCGTGGCCGAACCGCTCCATGCACTCGTCCCACGAGAGCCGCGGCAGCGGCAGCGGCACGTCGAGCCCGAGGATGTCGCGGGCCGTCCGCCTCACGAGCCCCTCGATCACGCCCATCACGTCGTCGGCCTCGACGAACGACATCTCGACGTCGAGC
>JBMLMS010000058.1:0-8041 GCA_049243925.1 Pirellulales bacterium | reverse complement strand
AGGGGTGAATTTCCGGCAATGTACCAAGGAACCGAATCGCGACAAGCCGTCGCTCCCTGTCTTCCGTGATCAGGACACCGTTTTACCCGACGTAGGCATCGCGCTTCGCATAGGCGCCCGCCGCCCCCGGCGATGGAGTTCACGAACCCGGCGGCGAACAAGGCCAACGAGGCGATGATGAGTTCTGTCATTGAGCGGGGAGTTGCACAGGTTTTGCCGATGGAGTGGAATTCGCTGCCAGAAGCGACGTGCATCCCGTTGCGCGTTGGCCTCGGACGTGCTGAACGACCATCGACGGGGTGCCCCGCGGACAGAGCGGAGCATGGAACGTCATGTCCCACCAAGCCATCCCAGACGGTTTCACCTCGGAGAGGAACCCGATTGGCTGGCAGCAGGCTGCCCCCTGCCCGGCGGCACTTTACGATGCGGGCGGGGTGCAGGTTGGCCGACACCTCTATGTGGTGCTGGGCTACCAGCAGATCAGCGAGGTCAATGAGCGGATGTTCGTCCTCGATCTTGCGCTGGGGAAATGGTTGGGCTCGATCACGCCCCGCTTGCGGATCGGCCATTCGCACACCGGCGTCTGCTCCGACGGCAGCCACTTCATGTACATCGCGTCTGGCCAATACGGGCCGCACTGCTGCCCTGCCATCCCAGACTGCGTGAGTTTCGATACACGAAGCGGCCAGTGGCGACAACTTCCGCCACTGCCGGAAGCCCGCTATGCGGGGGCCATGCACCTGCTGGCCGGCCGGCTGCACTATGCGGGGGGCGCGCGTCCGGACCGCTCCACGCCGGCTTCCGACCACTGGAGCATCGGTGTGAGCAACGGTGCCGCTACTGAGACGCAGTGGCGACCGGAGCCCCCGGTTCCGGTGGCCGGCATGCACCGCGGCACGACCAGCGTCAATGGCAGCCTGTATCTCTTCGGGGGCCAGCAGGGCGACTTCACGCCGCTCCCCGGCGACGCGAGCCACCGCTGCACGGGCAACGTCCGCGAGAGCTACCTCACCGAATGCTTCCGCTTCGATCCTGCAGAAGGGCGATGGGCGCGCCTCGCCGACATGCTCATACCGGCCTCTCACAACGACTTCTCGACGGTCTGGGACGGAGAGGAAGTCCACCTCCTCGGGGGACAGGTCTTCAAACACCCGAAGACGTTCCGCCTGCGACTGACCAATGCCATCCAGAGCTACAACCCCGGGGAGGATCGCTGGCGCATCAGCGGTAGGCTGCCCTACCGGCTCAAGATTCCCGTCTCTGCGATTCACGCGGGCATCCTCACCATCACCACCGGCCAACGCGACCAGTCGCCGGCGGATGATTCGCCGGGAGAGATCACGTCTGCGACCTGGCGCGCTCCGCTGGCCATGCTCAAAGAGGAACGCGCGGCCCCGATGCCGGCATCGCCCTATGCGGGGCTTGCCGGAAAGGAGGTCGTGCTCATCAGCCATGAGCTGACGCTGACCGGCGCGCCGCTGCTGCTGATCGAAACCGCGAGGCAATTGCAGCAGGCAGGCGCCATCGTGCGCATGTTTTCACTCGCAGACGATCAGCGTTCCATGGACCCGGCGGAGGTGGCACACGTGCCCGTACTACCCGTGGAGACATCGATCCATTGGGCTGCGCGCGCTGAACTGGTGATTGCCAATACCGCCGTGGCCGGAAACTGGGTCTCGCAGTTTCTCCAGGTGCTTCCCGGAGCCGGATCGAAGCTGCTCTGGTGGATCCACGAAAACGACACTCGCCTCTACGGAAAATTCATGGAGTGTGCTCCCTTGGTGAACAGGATGGTCTTCGGCTCGCCGTCGGCGCAGAGGCAGTGGGAGGAGGACGGTTTTGCACTGCCGCAGCGGCGCTCCGTCGTGCTGCTGGGAAATGACCGGGAGGTGCTCAACGCAGCCGACGCAGACCGCGCCCTCGTGATGCTGCCGTCCGGCTTGGCCATGCTGACACGCAGCGAGATGCGGACGATGCTGGGCGTATTGCCAGAGGAATTCCTGCTCGTGTGCATCGGAGCAGTCGCTCCCCACAAAGGGCAGGTGGAACTTGTCAGGACGGTGGGGCGATTGCTTGATCGCAATCCGAATCTTCCCTTGCGCCTCCTGCTGGTGGGATTCTCAGACTGGACGCAGTGCCGGAGCCTGCTTGCCAGTCTGTCACCAAGCGAGCGCCGCGCCGTGAAGGGCGGCCGGCTCATGCTCACGCAGCGGCGTCACATCTTTGCCTTCTTCAAGGCGGCCGATGCCTCCGTCATAAACACGCAGGGCAACGGCGAGGTGTTCGGCCGCGTCTCCATCGAGGCGATGGCCTTCGGCCTCCCCGTGCTCGGGACCAATGCAGGCGGCACGACGGACATCGTTGTCCCGGGGGAAACGGGCCTGCTCCACCCTGTGGGTCAGGCCGGGCAGGAGATTCTCTCCGCCAACATTCTCCGCCTGCTGCGGGACCGCACGCTGGCCAAACGCATGGGTGAAGCCGGGAGCGAACGCGCACGCAGGCATTTCTCCCCGGAACAGTTTCACCGCACGTTTGCGTCCGCCCTCATGCTGGATCGGGCGATCGCTCCCGTATGATACCGATTGCAACGCCCCGACATGTCTCCTTTGCCACGGCCTGGGGGCGAGTGTGACCATGCCTGCCGAAGACCCACATCGAGACGACACGACAGCTTCGGAGCAGCCCGACTGGTACTTCGAAAACGGTCTGCTCGTCTACACGGCCGCCTACCATCTCAAACGTGGAGCCTGCTGCGGCTCCGGCTGCCGGCACTGTCCCTACGAGCCCCGGCACATCGAGGGCACTACGGAATTCCGCGCATGAACACGTATCGAGACGAAGACGAGGACTGGGACGACGAAGAGGCCGACTCCAGCGACGACTCCGCCGATGGCGAGCCCACCGTTCCATGTCCTTATTGCAAAGCAGAGATTCTCGAAGACTCGCCGCGGTGCCCATCCTGTGAGCGATATCTTTCCGCCGAAGACCACTCCAGCCCGCAGAAGCCGCTCTGGGTCGTCGCGACGGCAGTGGTCTGCTTGGCGATCGCCATCTGGCTGGCGTTCGCCGCGTTCTAGGGCCGCGCGGTGAACCGCCCTACGGATGCGGTTGCCGTTGGTTGGCCTGACGCTCATTACGGCCACGGTGGCAGCCCTGTCCATTTTTTAGCCCGATCAAACCGCTTGGAGCCAGCAAGGCCACAGCCGATTCCCGATAAAGACGCCAAAACCGTGTGTTTTTCGAGGAAAGCCTGTACTGTGAGTTGCAGGGCCGTCGTGAAGCAGCCCGTACTTACGGAGGATGTCATTATGGTGCGTCGGATCTTGGCTCTTGGCCTCGTCTGCGGCTCGCTTGTGTGTGCCCAATCAGCCAATGCTCAGGGGCTCTGGCTCGGCGGCATGGGTTTCGGCGGGCCTGGATTTTACGGCACCGGCTTTGGCAGTGGCTTCTCACCGTATGGCTTCGGAAACGCAGCCTATTTTGGAGGCTATGCACCCGCTCGATTCGGCTATCCAGTGGCGATGAGGCCGGTCTACGTGGCAAGGCCAGTCGTTTACGGCAGCGTTGCCCCCGCGTACGTTCCACGGCCGGCTGTCCGGGTGCCTTTGAATCGGGCATACCGTCGCGTCTGGCGAAGGGGCTGGTGAGCGAGAGAACTGCCTTTGCCCGCTTCAGGCGCGGTGTGCCCTGCGGCGCGAGCGACGCAGCCAATAGCCGATGCCCAGCAACACGCCGAGCGAGCCCACCAGCGCAGCGCCACCTGGCTACGGCACCACGATGACCACGCCCGTGGAATAGAGGCTCGTCGTGTCCCACGTCAGCCCGCCGCTCAACGTCGGCAGGATGACGCTCTGAAACTGTCGCCCAGAAAGATATTCGACGCCGTTGAGCAGATCGAAGCTGCGGCCGGCGGCGATCGTCAGGGTGGGGTCCGGATCGAAACGCAGCACGCCATCGAGCATCGCCGTGGAACCAACGCCGAACGTGAACGGCGACAGGCCGCTTCATCGGCTGGATCGACGGCGAAGGCAAAGCCTACGACTACGGCTTCACGATCCTGAACCTCGAGGCGATCGACGCCGGACTGGCCTCGCCCGAGCAGGGCCGCAGCATCCTCGACTGGCTCGACGGCAAGCGGGAGGTCGAGGGCGACACCTCGCGCGGCGCCGACATCTACCACTGGCGGTTCGGCCCTCGGGCCACGACGCGGCGCAACGTCGAGAGCTATGTGTGGGCTTGGAGCCGGCCGGAATCGATCCCCTGGGGTGGCCAGGTGCAGGACGGCGGCGCGGTGCTCGGCTTCAGTTACTACGACATCATGGCGCGGCTCGACGTGAACGGTCCCGACGACGCCTGGCGGCGGCTCCAGGAGATCCTCGCCTGGTTTCGAGACGTGCAGGCCGAGGGCGGTTACCGCCCCTACTACGCGAAGCCCGGCCGCGGCACGCTGCAGGGAGGGGGCCCGCCCGGGGGCCTTGGCCTCGATCAGGAGTTTTTAGAGAGCGTGCTCGTGCCGCAGGTGATGCTCTACGGGTTTCTGGGGTTCAGGCCCACGCACGAGGGCTTCGAGGTCAACCCCCGGCTGCCCGAGGCCTGGCCCTCGCTCACGATCACGGGAATTCACCTGCACGACCGCGTGCTCGACATCACGGCCAAGCGAGGCGGAGCCGTGCGGATCGACCAAAAAGGGGACGCAGCTCATTTATTAAAATGAGCTGCGTCCCCTTTTTCCCCAAGTAGGACAGGCTTCAGCCTGTCACTGCCCATGCCAAGCTTCAGCCTGTCACGCGGGCCCGCGCAGCTCTTAAACCATTCTCTACTCACGACTTACGTCGCTGGCACGATTGCTGTGTTGCAGCCAAACGCCGTCAAAACCCGATAAACTATGAGGTGCGAGGTACAATGAGTCGGTCTCGGGAGTTCCGGAGAAAAAGACCGATGGCACGCTTCTCGAACGGTGTGGATCGCCGCGGCTTTCTGACCGTCGGCGCTCTTGGTGGCTTGGGCCTCACGCTCGGCGACTTCTTTCGGATGGAGGCAGCCCGGGCCGATGCCGGCCAGCCGGCCAGGGAAGGCGTCGCCAAGTCGGTCATCTACATCTACCTGCCCGGCGGCTACGCCCACCAGGAAACGTTCGACCCCAAGCCCTACGCACCGGTCGAATACCGCGGCCCCCTGGGCAGCATCGACACGGTTTTGCCCGGCGTACGATTCGGTGAACTGCTCCCGCACACGGCCAAGATCGCCGACAAACTCGCGATCTGCCGCTCGATGACCCACGGCGAGGCGGCCCACGAGCGCGGCACGCACAACATGTTCACGGGCTATCGGCCGAGCCCGGCGCTTCAATATCCGAGCATCGGCTCCGTGATCTCCCACGAATTCGGACCGCGCGAAAATCTACCCGCCTACGTCTGCATCCCGAGCGTCCCCAACGAGTTCGCGGGCTCGGGCTACCTGTCGAGTGCCTACTCCGGATTCAGCCTCGGCGCCGATCCGGCCGACCCCAAGTTTCAGGTCCGCGATCTCAACCTGCCGGCCGGCATCGACGTGGCCCGGTTTGACAAGCGGCGGCGGATGCTCGACGTGGTCAACGAACACTTTCGGCAGAAGGAGAAGAGCGACTCGCTCGACGCCCTCGACACCTTCTATCAGCGGGCCTACGGACTGATCAGTTCCGCCAAGGCGCAGGAAGCCTTCGACATGGCGAAGGAGCCCGACGCCATCAAGGATGAATACGGTCGCCATCCCGCCGGCATGCGGATGCTGCTCGCGCGGCGTCTCGTCGAGTCGGGCGTGCGGTTCGTCACGCTCACCTACGGCAGTTGGGACCACCACGACGCCATCGAGGCAAACATGCGCACCAACACGGCCCCCTTCGACCAGGGGTTCGCCACGCTCGTCCGCGACCTCGACCGCCGCGGCCTGCTCGCCTCGACGCTCGTCTGCGTGGGCACCGAATTTGGCCGCACGCCGAAGATCAATCCGACCGCGGGCCGTGACCATTGGCCGAAGGTGTTTTCGATCGTGATGGCGGGCGGCGGCATCAAGGCCGGCATCGTGCATGGCTCGAGCAACGCGACGGCCAGCGAGCCCGAGGACAATCCGCTCTCCGTCGAAGACTGGGCCACGACGATCTACGACCGGCTCGGCATCGACGCCCGTAAGGAGTTGATGGCCCCGGGAGCCCGCCCCGTCGAGATCGTCGACGGCGGGAAGGTGTGCGGGCCGTTGATCACCTGACCAGCCGCTTCCCCCCGCCCCCGGCATGCCGGAGCATCCGATGACTTCACGACGCCTGCGATTGTTGACGCTCGGAGCGTTCGTCGGGGCGGCGCTGCAGGCTCTCCCCGCGGCCGCCTCGTCTCCACAACTCTCGCTCATCCTGCCCCGCGGGGTCCAGCGCGGCGGTGATCGCGAATTCACGTTCACGGGTGCCCGCCTCGGCGACGCGGAGGAGATCCTCTTCCACTCGGCGGATGGCCTCGCCGTGAAATCACTGACACCGGTCGATGCCAACTCGTTCAAGGCCGTCGTGCATGTGCCCGAAGGCTGCCCGCTCGGCGAGCAACTCGTTCACGTGCGGGCGAAGTCAGGGATCACCGAATATCGCTCGTTTTGGGTCGGTGCACTGCCGATCACGGATGAAGTCGAGCCGAACGGCTCGCTGGAGCAGGCGCAGACGGTGCCGCTCAACACGACGGTGCACGGGATCGCCGAAACCGAAGACCTCGACAGCTTCGCCGTCGAACTCAAGCAGGGGCAGCGGCTGTCGGTCGAGGCCGAAGGCCTGCGGCTGGGCAGCCACCGCTTCGATCCCTTCATCGCGATCGTCGATGCGAAACGGTTTCAACTCGCGGCCGTCGATGACTCGCCCGCCACGCTCCAAGACGGCATCCTCTCGCTGGTCGTACCCGCGGACGGCCGCTACGTCGTGCAGATTCGGGAGGCGTCGTACGCGGGCGACAAGGAATCGCGGTATCGGCTGCACATCGGCACGTTTCCGCGGCCCACCGCCGTCTCTCCGGCCGGCGGCAAGGCCGGCGAGAAGCTGAAGGTCGTGTTTCTCGGTGATGCCGCCGGCCCATTCGAGCGCGAGATCGACGTGCCCCCCGGGCCGGTCGGCGGCGTCCACCGTCTGTTCGCCTCCGACGACGGAGGCATCTGCCCCTCGGCGCTACCGTTTCGGATTTCGGGCTTCGGCAACACGCTCGAGCAGGAGCCCAACGACGAGATCAAGACGGCCACCTCCGGCGACGCAGCGCTCGCGTTCAACGGGAGCATCGGCCACCCCGGCGACGTCGACCACTTCCGGTTTGGCGCGAAGAAGGGGCAGTCGTTCCAGGTGAAGTGCCATGCCCGCGGCCTGCGCTCGGGGCTCGATTCGGTGATCCACGTCCTCAACGCCGACGGCAAGATCGTGGGCGGCAACGACGACGCGAAGGGCCCCGACTCGGCGTACAAGTTCGACGTCCCGGAGGACGGCGAATACATCCTGCAAGTCAAGGATCATCTTGGCCGCGGCCAGCCCGACTTCACCTATCGCATCGAGTTCGAGCCGGCGCAGCCGGCCCTTTCCCTCTCGATCCCCCGCATCGACCGCTTTTCGCAGACGCGCCAGACCGTGTTCGTGCCGCGTGGCAACCGCTACGCCGTGCTCGTGAACGCGGCGCGCGAAAACTTCGACGGCGACCTCGTGCTCGACGGCGGCCAGTTGCCCGCCGGAATCTCGATGACGGCGCCCGTGATGAAGGCCGGGCAGACGCAGGTGCCCGTCGTCTTCGAGGCGGCTGCCGACGCGCCGCTCGCCGGAAAAATGATCACGTTCGAGGCGAAGCAGGTCACGGAGCAGGATCCCGAGGGCAAGGCGGGGGTCCGCGGACACTTTGAGAACGAAGCCGACTTCGTGCTCGGCGACCCGAACAACGCCGTCCATTACAGCGGCCACGCCGAGAAGCTTGCCGTGGCGGTGATCGACGCGTTGCCGTTTCATGTCGAGATCGCTCCCCCGCAGACTCCGCTCGTGAAAAATGGCGCGGTC
>JBMLMS010000057.1:0-22737 GCA_049243925.1 Pirellulales bacterium | reverse complement strand
GGCGTGCCGCCGTCGCAGGCGGCCCGCGAGCCGCAGCCTCGCGCTGCCCAGCCGAAGCTCGTCGTCAGCATTTCGGCCCGGCACTGCCACCTCACCGACGAACACGTCGAGCGGCTCTTCGGCCCCGGCCAGAAGCTCACGCCCCACAAGAATCTCTACCAAGACGGCTTCTACGCCGCCGAGCAGACCGTGATGCTCGTCGGCCCCAAGCGCAAGATGCTGCCCACGGTGCGCGTCCTCGGCCCCACCCGCAAAGCCTCGCAGGTGGAACTCGCCTTCACCGACGGCATTTCGCTCGGCATCGACCTGCCCGTCCGCCCGAGCGGCAAGATCACGGGCACCCCGGGCTGCGTGCTCGTGGGCCCCGCCGGCGCCGTCGAACTCGCCGAGGGCGTGATCCGGGCCGAGCGTCACGTGCACATGAGCTTCGCCGATGCCGAGCACTTCGGCGTCAAGGACGGCGACCGCATGAGCCTCCTCATCAAGGGCTCGTGCGGCACGGTGTTTCGCGACCTGCTCGTGCGGGCCGATGCGACGAGCAAGCTCGAAGTGCACATCGACACCGACGAGGGCAACGCGGCCGACCTCGACCACGCGGAGAGCGTCGAGCTTTTGAAACAGACGTAGGACAGGCTTCATCCCGTCACCAGCAGCAAGGCGAACACATGACAGGCTGAAGCCTGTCCTACAACACACGACAGACGACCGTTTTTCCGGCGCGTGCCGGGCGGTCACCGCAGGGCAGCCTGCGGCGGACGATGGTGAATGAAAATAGGAGCGATGCAACAGATGGCGAAGAACGTGGAAGCCCTCGGCATGATCGAGGTGAAAGGGTTCGTCACGCTCGTCGAAGCGGTCGACGCGATGATGAAGGCGGCGAACGTCACCTTCATCGGCTGGGACAAGATCGGCAGCGGGCTCGTGACGGCGTTCGTCTCGGGGGACGTGGCCGCGGTGAAGGCCGCGACGGACGCCGGTGCGGCGGCCGGCGGCCGGATCGGCGACGTGGTGAGCGTGCAGGTGATCGCCCGTCCGCACGAGGACATCGGCATCGTCCTGCCCGCCCAGGCGTAAATGGCTCGCAGCGGAACAACTCGGAAAACCACGCCTGTTCGGAAGACCAGGCCTCCGGCAACAAAGATCGATCGTTCAACCTCTCTCTCACAGGATCATTTCATGAACACGGCAATCGGACTTCTGGAAACCAAGGGACTCGTGGGCCTCGTCGAGGCCACCGACGCGATGGCCAAGGCGGCCAACGTGAAGATTTTGAAGCGCATCAGCATCGGCAACGCCTTCGTGGCGACGGTCGTGCAGGGTGACGTGGGCAGCGTGCGGGCCGCCGTCGAGGCCGGTGCCAACGCGGCCCAGCAGGTGGGCGAGCTCGTCGCCAGCCACGTCATTCCGCGTCCGGCCGATTCGCTCGTCACCGCTTTCTTTAGCTAGTTTCACGCCGTCCCCCGCCATCCATGGTGTGGGGGCTGGCTGGAAACGTTTGGAGTGATTGTGAAAGTTCTCGTCGCAAATCTCGGGTCCACGAGCTTCAAGTACCGGCTGTTCGACCTGCCTGAAACGGCGGGCTCGACCGGCGGCGAACGGGAGCTTGCGCGCGGAGGCGTCGAACGCATCGGCGCGGCGGAAAGCCGCGTCTATGCCACGGCGGGCTCCACGAAGCTCGAGGCCGTCAAACCGGTGCCCGACCACGCCGTGGCGCTCGCCGCGGCGCTCGAGCAGCTGACGGCCGAGGGTGGCCCCTTGAAGAGTGTCGAGGAGGTGGCGGCGGTGGGCTTCAAGGCCGTGCACGGCGGCCGCGTGAGCGGCGTCGTGCGGGTCGGTCCGGACGTCCTCGCCGCGATGGAGGAGATGGCGGCGGTGGCCCCGGCCCACAACCCGCCCTACGTGAAGGCGATGCGGCTTCTGGGGGAACGCCTGCCCAAGGTGCCCCTCGTGGCTGCGTTCGAGACCGGCTTCCATGCCACCATTCCGGATCGCAACGCGCTCTACGCGGTGCCGACGGACTGGATGGAGAAGCATCTCGTGCGCCGGTGGGGCTTCCACGGGGCGAGCCATCGGTTCGTGGCGACCAGGGTGACGGAGCTCGTGGCGGCGAAGCGGCCGCTGCGGGCGATCTCCTGCCACTTGGGCGGCTCGAGCAGCGTCTGTTGGATTCGTGACGGCAAGAGCGTGGGCACGTCGATGGGGATGAGCCCGCAGTCGGGCCTGCCCCAGAACAACCGGGCCGGCGACTTCGATCCCTTCGCGCTCCTGCACGTCGCCAAACAGACGGGCCGGGGATTCGAGGATCTGCTCGCGGAGCTCTCCGGAAAAGCGGGGCTTGCCGGAATGTCGGGCACGTCGGGCGACATGCGGGATCTCGAAGAGGCTGCCGCGGCCGGCAGCCGCCGGGCCCAGACGGCGATCGACGTCTACGTGGCGTCGATTCGGCACTGGCTCGGCGCCGGCATCGTGGAGCTCGGCGGGCTCGATTGCATCGCCTTCGCGGGCGGCATCGGGGAAAACTCGCCGCTCACCCGGGCGGCCGTGCTCGCGGGCCTCGCCGATCTCGGCATCGCCATCGATCCAGAGGCCAACGAGTCCAAGGCCGCCGGCGAACGGGAGATCGGCGCGGCGGACGCGCGGGTGAAGGTGTGGGTGATTCCCACGAACGAAGAGCTGATCGTGGCCCGGCAGACCCGCGACCTGCTGGCCGGCGGCTCGGCACCAGGCTCGCACTCGGAAAGGAAAGGTGGCTGATGTTCGTCGCCCTCGTCACAGGCTCGGTGGTGGCCACGCAAAAGACGGCCTCGATGACCGGCCACAAGATGCTCGTCGTCGAGCCCTACCGGCTCGACGAAAAGACCCGCGACAGGCTCGTCTCGACAGGCCGGACGTTCATCGCCGTCGACACGCTCGGCGCCGGCGAGGGGCAGTTTGTCCTCGTCACGCAGGGCTCGAGCGCCCGGCTCACGCCTGAAACGAAATCCCTGCCGATCGACGCCGTGATCATCGGCCTCGTCGACACCGTCCGCATCGAAGGCAAAGAGATCTTCAAAAAGTAGGACAGGCTTCAGCCTGTCACGTCCTCGGAACCCACTCGCATGTCCACCGCCACGCCCGACATCGCTCAAATAGTCCGCCAAGTCATCGCCGAGTTGGCCGTCAACGCCTCGGCGACACCCGCCTCTCACGCGTCCAGCCAGACCGGCTCGTTCACCGGCGCTCACGGCGTGCATGGCAGCGTCGACGAGGCCGTTCGCGCGGCCCAGGAAGCCTTCGAGCAGTTGGAGAAGCTCGGCATCGAAGGCCGCAAAAAGGCCATTGCCCACATCCGGCGGATCGCCATCGCCGACGCCGAGGAGCTGGGGCGGCTGGAATTCGAAGAGACGAAGATCGGCCGGCTCGACCACAAGATCGAGAAGCTCAAGGTGCTCGGCGAAAAGGTGCCGGGCGTGGAGTTCATGACGAGCGAGGTGTTCAGCGGCGACCGCGGCCTGGCCGTGATCGAGCACGCCCCGTTCGGCCCGATCGCCGCGATCACGCCGGTCACCCACTCGCTCCCCACGATCGCCTGCAACGCGATCAACATGATCGCCGGCGGAAACACCGTCGTCGTCAATCCGCACCCGAGCGGCCGGAAGATCGCCGCCGAGGGCGTGCGCCGGTTCAACCAGGCGATCCACCGCGACATCGGCATCGACAACCTGATCAGCCTGATCGCGGAGCCCACGCTCGAGTCGGCCGGCGCGCTCTTCAACCACCGCGGCGTGAAGCTGATCTGCGTGACGGGCGGCCCGGCCGTGGCCCGGGCGGCACTCCAATCGCCCAAGCGGGCCATCGTGGCCGGCCCCGGCAATCCGCCGGTCGTCGTGGACGACACGGCCGACCTCGATAACGCGGCGCGATCGATCATCGCGGGCGCGGCCTACGACAACAACCTCCTCTGCATCGGCGAGAAGCAGGTGTTCGTGGTGGCCAGCGTGTTCGACAGAATGATGGCGGCGATGGAGAAGGCTGGCGCCCTGCGGCTCACCGGCCACCAGGTGGACGCACTGACCAAGCGGGCCATCGTGATGTCGGGCGAGGGCGCCCATCGCCACTGGGTGCCCTGCAAGGATCTGCTCGGCAAGGACGCCGCGCTCCTCGCGCAGGCGGCCGGGGCCTCGGCCCGCGCCGGGCTCGAGCTGGTGTTCGGCGAGACCGACAACGACAACCCGTTCGTGCCCACCGAGCAGATGATGCCGTTTCTGCCGTTCGTACGCTGCAAGGACGTGGACGAAGCCATCGCGCGGGCCCACGAGAGCGAACACGGCTTCCGCCACACGGCGATCATCCACTCCAACAACGTCCGCACGATGACGCGGATGGGCCGGCTGCTCGACACGACGCTGTTCGTGAAGAATGGCCCGAGCGTCGCCGGCCTCGGCCTCGGCGGCGAGGGCTATCTGTCGTTCTCGATCGCCACGCCCACGGGCGAAGGCGTGACCACGCCGCTCACGTTCACGCGGCAGCGCCGCTGCACGCTCGTCGACGACCTCCATGTCCTCGGCAGCGCCACGTAGGACCTTTTTTTGTAGGACAGGCTTCAGCCTCTCACTGCTCCGTTCACACGCTCCACCCACACTCACCGCCACGCCCTCATGCAACTCGCCCGCATCATCGGCACCGCCACCGCCACCGTGAAGCATCCGTCGCTCACGGGTGCGACGCTGTTCGTGGTGCAGCCGCTGATGGCCGACCGCACCACGCCCGACGGCGATCCGCAGCTGGCGATCGACTGCGTGGCAGCCGGCACAGGTGATCTCGTGATGATCACGAGCGACGGCCGCCTCCTCCGTGAGGTGCTCAAGTCTGACGCTACACCGGCCCGGTGGAGCACCGTCGCCCTCATCGACAACGCCTGACGTCCACCCGGAACCACGCTCCAGTGAACCCCGATCCCGAAACCATCCGCCGCCTGGTCGCCGAGGTGATCGCTCGCGTCACCGCGCCGGCGGCTCCCCCGGTGGCTGCCGCCCCGACGGGCGGATCGACCTACGGTCAGCCGCAGGCGGCCAGTGGCGTCGCGCTCACGGAAAAAGTGGTCACGCTCGCCGTTCTCGAGCGGCTGCCCGCCGGCACGGCCCGTGTCATCGTGGCTGCCGGGGCCGTCGTCACGCCCTCGGCCCGCGAGCACGCGCACGATGCCGGCATCGAGATCGTCCGCGGCACAGCCGCGCCGGCGAGCCCCGCGGCCAGCCGCCCCTTCATCATCGCGCATGCCGAGTGCGGCAGCGACGCCGCCGCCCGGTGCGCCACCCTCGCCCGGGTCATCCCGGCCGCCCAGCAACTTCCCGCCACGGGCCTCGCCGATGTCGTGGCCACGATCGCCACGCATGCCTCCCGCGACGGCGCCCGTGCCGTGCTGCTCGCGGGCCGCCCCGCCGCGGCCGTCGTGCTCGCCAACCGCTCCCCTGGCCTGCGGGCCGTGACGGCCCGCGACACGGCAGGCCTGCTGGCAGCCGCCGCGGAATGTAGTGCAAACCTGGTCGTCGTCGATCCGAGGGCGTTGTCGGCCGTGAGCCTCGATCGCCTGGCGGGTGATTTCGCCCGCCGTGACCTCGGCCCTGCCCCCGCCGAACTCGCAGCGGCTCCCACGCCCTGCGCCTGCACCACCCACGCCCACTGAGATCCCGCCATGCGCCTCGGAAAAACGATCGGAACCGTGACGCTCGTCGAGCCCCATCCCACGATGCGCGGCGGCGTGCTCAAGCTCGTCGTGCCCCTCTCCGGCGCCGACCTCGCTCGCGGCGACGGCCCTGCCGAACCGCTCGTGGCCTGGGACGACCTCGGCGCCGGCGACGGCCAGCTCGTGGCCTTCAGCGAAGGAGGCGAGGCCGCACAACCGTTTTATCCGGACGACAAACCGGTCGACGCCTCGATCGCGGCGCTCATCGACCACCTCGACCTTCGCACACAGGCCCGATAACCCGCACGACCCCACCCCCACGAAACTTCGGCAGTCCGACCGCGACCCAAAAAGTGGGTCAGAATCATTACAGACCCCCAGCCGCAAACACTCGGCGTTTCACACCGTCCGTCACCCGGCACATCACCCAGGTTTTCCCCGCAGGAGCAATCATGGCCACCAAGGTTCAGGGCACCACCAGCAGCAAGCCGCTCAACCAGCTCAAGGAAGAGATCTGCGACATCGGCCGTCGCATCTACAACAAGGGCTTCGCGGCCGGCAACGACGGCAACATCTCGTTTCGCCTCGGCCCCAACGAGGTTCTCTGCACGCCGACGATGATCTCGAAGGGTTTCATGAAGCCCTCGGATCTGTGCATCGTCGACATGGAGGGCAATCAGGTCGCCGGCAACCGCAAGCGATCGAGCGAGATCCTGCTCCATCTCACGATCATGAAGGAGCGGCCCGAGATCAAGTCGGTCGTGCACTGCCATCCGCCGCACGCCACCGCCTTCGCCGTGGCCCGCGAGCCGATCCCGCAGTGCGTGCTGCCGGAGGTGGAGGTGTTCCTGGGCGACGTGCCGATCACCCGCTACGAGACCCCCGGCGGCCAGAAGTTCGCCGACACCGTCAAACCGTTCGTGAAGCGGTCGAACGTCGTGATCCTCGCCAACCACGGCACCGTGAGCTTCGGCGAAACGGTCGAGAAGGCCTACTGGTGGACGGAGATCCTCGACGCCTACTGCCGAATCCTGATGCTCGCCAAGGATCTGGGCCGTGTCACGTTTCTCACCAAGCAAGAGACGAAGGAACTGCTCGACCTCAAGGCCAAGTGGGGCTTCACCGATCCGCGGCTCGACAAGGGGATGGAGAACTGCGACATCTGCGCCAACGACGTGTTTCGCTCGAGCTGGAATGCGACGGGCGTGGACCGCAAGGCCTTCGACGCCCCGCCCCCGATGGGCGCCGAGCCGGGCACGGCAGTGCGGCCCACGTCGCCGGGCCTCGACCAGGAACAGCTTGTGAAAATCGTGACGGAACAAGTCTGCAAACAACTGGGCATCACAGCGGCGTGAACAGCGGGATCCCCCGGGAAGCCCGAGGCGTAAGCCGAGAGGATGCCCCGGCAGAACGACACCACCCGAAGTCCCTTCGGCTCACGCCTCGGGCTTCCACGGCAGAGACATTCAGAGGAAGTCCGGATCGCAACGCATTCGCCCGAGGCGGTTCCCTTCGGCTCACGCCTCGGGCTTCCAGCGTCGGACACACCAGGTAGGAAGGTAAGGAAATGAAAGTCGGCATCATCGGCGGCGGTGGGATCGTGGGTTCGTCGGCGGGGTTCGCCCTGCAGCTCGGCGGGATCGTGCACGAGATCGTGATCGTGGACGCCAATCCCGAGCTGGCCGACGGCCAGGCCCTCGACATGCTCCACGGCACCGCGGCGATCGCCGACCAGGTGATCCGTGCCGGCGGCTACGAGTGCCTCGCCGATGCCGATCTGATCTGCATCACGGCCGGCCTGCGCCGCAAGCCCGACGAGAGCAGGCTCGCGCTCATCAACCGCAACGTCGTGCTGTTTCGCTCGATCCTCGGCGAGATCAAGGCCAAGGGGCACCGCCCCGACGCCACGATCCTCGTGGTCTCGAATCCGGTCGACATCCTCACCTATCTCGCCGAGCAGGAGCTCGGCCTGCCGCAGGGCCGCGTGATCGGCCTCGGCACGCTGCTCGACACGCTCCGCTTCCGCAGCCTGTTGGCGCTCAAGCTCAAGGCACCGGCCACGCAGCTCCAGGCGATGATCCTCGGTGAGCATGGCGACAGCATGGTGCCGGTGTGGTCGAGCGCGGCGGTCGCGGGCCTGCCGCTCGAGAAGTATCCGGGCTTCACTCCCAAGCTCGGCGAAGAGATCTTCCAGCGGGCGAAGACGAGCGGTGCCGAGATGATCAAGAAAAAGACCGGCGCGGGCTTCGCCGTCGGCGTGTCGATCGCCGAGGTGATCCACGCGATCGCACTCGATTCGAAGCGGGTGCCGCCCGTCTCGACCGTGCAGGCCGGGTGCTACGGGCTGCGGGAGGTCGCGATCTCGGTGCCCACGGTCGTGGGCCGGGCCGGCGCCGAACACACGCTCGAGATCGAGCTGTGGCCGAAGGAGCTGCAGGGGCTCAAGCGGAGCGCCGCGGTGCTCCAGGAGACGCTCGGCCAAGTGCTCAGCGGGGCTGCGGGCTGATCGCGCGGCGGCGGAAGATGTCGGCCGCCGACACGCCTTCGACCCGCAGCGTTGTGTCGCCTGCGGCGATCGCCACCGCCTGGCCATCGGGCGAGACTGCGAGCGCATGGCTGTGGCCGCCGGAGCCGCGGAGCACCGGCAGCGATCGGCCACTCGCCGCATCCCAGAGGTGGGCGGATCCGTCGCTCGCCACGGCCACCACGCGCGAGCCGTCGGCGGCAAACGCCACCCTCGCCACCTCGCATCCAGGCCCGCGCAGGCGGTGGAGGAGATTGCCGGTGCGCACTTCCCAGATGCCGACCGTGCCATCGGCCGAGGCGGTGGCCAATCGTCCGCCGTCTGCCGCCACGGCCAGCCACTTCACCGCGGCCTCGTGCCCCACGAACTCGCCGCGGCGCGTGCCCGTCGCAACATCCCACGCGACTGCCAGCCGATCGTCGCCGGCCGTGTAGAACCGCTCGCCATCAGGGGCGAACCGCACGCACCACACCCGCCGGCTATGCCGTACGGGCTGGAGCGCCGTCTCCCAGGCAGCCAGGTCGCGAACCGTGGCCGTGCCGTCATCGGAGGCCGTCGCCAGCCGGAGCCCGTCGGGCGAGATATCGACGGCATGCACGGCCTTGTCGTGGCATGGGATGCGAAGCGTCGGCCGGTGGCCCGCCACGTCGCCACGGCGGACGGTGCCATCCGCGCACGCCGCAAACACGCTGCCCGCCTGCGGATCGAGGGCCACGTCGTGGATCAGGCCCGCTGCAACCTTGATCCGACCACGCGATTCGAGTGTCTGGCCATCGTGGAGTGCGATCGTCGAGTCGGCGGTGCCGATGGCGAGCAGCCTGCCATCGCGAGCCCACGCCGCCGCCCGCACGGCCGACTGGACTGGAACCTCGGGGGCGAAGCGACCGGAAGCGTCCCACAGACGCACCGTGCGGTCGTCGGAGCCTGTCGCCACACGCGATCCCGTCGGAGTGCTTGCGACCGTCCAGACCGCGCCTTCGTGGCCGTGATACTGCCGCACAGGGTCGCGCTTCCCCGGGCGGAAGATCCGCAGTACGCCGTCGTGACACGCCGTCGCCACACTTCGGCCGTCGCCCGTGAACTCCACCGCATTCACCCGCTCGGGGTGGGCGAACGTCGCTTCCACACGACCCGTGGCCACGCTCCACAGTCGGACCGTGCCATCTTGTGACGCCGTCGCGATGGCCGTGCCGTCGGGCGCGAAGTCGGCGTCGAACACCCAGTCGTCATGGCCCGAGAACGTGCGCACGAGGGCCCCGCTCTCGGCATCCCACAGCCGAGCAGTGCCGTCGAGCGAGGCGGTGAGCGCCTGCCGGCCGTCGCTCGACAGCACCACGGAAAACACCGTCCCGGTGTGACCGGCGAGCACGACGCGTTCGGCGCCGGTGGCCACGTCCCAGAGCCGCGCCGTGTGGTCGGCGCCGGAGGTCGCCACGACCGTGCCGTCGGGCCCGAACGCCACGCCATACATTTTTGCACCGTGCCCGGTGATCTGCTGCAGTTCGCGGCCCGTCCACACGTCCCACAAGCGCACGGCCTTATCTTCCGACGCAGTCGCGAGCATCCGCCCGTCGGGCGACCACGCGATCCGCCACACGGCGGCGTCGTGCGTGCTGAATTCCACCGCTGCGTCTGGCATCGCGCCGAGTGCCGTCGCGTCGACCATGCGCAAGGCGCCCTTGCGGTCGCCCGTGGCGAGCCGCGTGCCATCGGGCGACCACGCCGCGGCCAGCACGTCTGCTGTGTGGCCTGCGAGCGTGGCGAACGAGTCGTCGAGCGACGCCGCCAGGCAGGCAAGCTCGAGCGGCTGTTCGCGGCTCGTGTGTGGTGCGAGCGCCCGCGCCTCCGCCAGCCGCTGCCGCGCCTCGCCGATGCGGTCGCGATCGCGGGCGTCGGCCGCCAGCTGGAGCGTGGCCGTGTAGAGCTCCACCCGTGCGGCTCGAGCCTGCTCCGAGGCGCGCAGGGCAAAGACCGTGATGCCGACGGCGGCGGCCACGACGGCCGCGATCCCTACGGCTGCCGCCGCAGTCGCCGCGCGGTGCCGGCGGATCGCGCGCCCCGCCCGTTCGAGCCATGTAGGCGGCCGCGCGAGCACGGGCTCGCCCGCCAGCCAGCGATCCAATTCGGCCGTGACTTCGACGGCCGTCGCATACCGTTGCTCGGGCCGCTCTGCGAGGCACGTGTGCACGACTGCAGCGAGCGCCCGCGCCGAGAATCGATCGCAGCCGCCGTGGAGCGTGGCCCGCTCCACGGTGCGGGCCGCCTGCAGCCCGGCATCCTCACGGGCGCGGGCTGCCGCCACGAGCGACGTCTCGGCTGAATCGTACGGCAGCCGATCGGCCACAAGCTCATGCAGCACGATGCCGAGTGCGTAGACGTCGGCCCGGGCATCGATCTCATCGACTCTGCCGGCGAGCTGCTCGGGGCTCATGTACATGAGCGTGCCCACGATCTGGCCGGCCACGGTGCGCCAGGGCGAGGCTGCGGCGTCGGGGGCCGTCGAGCGGGCCACGCCGAAATCGATCACCTTCGGCTCGCCGCTGCCGTCCACGAGAATGTTGGCCGGTTTGAGGTCCCGATGAATCACTCCTTTGCGATGCGCGTGGGCCACGGCATCGCAGACGCCTCGGGCGAGTTCGATGCGCTGCCGCAGCCCGAGTCCTCGCTCGCGCACAAAGAGTGTGAGCGGCTGCGCGTTTGCGATGAGCTCCATCACCACGAACGGCACCGCCCCGGCCTCGTGCCGATGCACGCCCGCCATGTGGACCTGCGCGATGTGCGGATGCCGCAGCCGACCGAGAACCTCCGACTCGTGCTGAAATCGGAAGCGTTGCTCCGGTGTGGCGAGGGCGTCGCGGAGCACCTTCACCGCCACGAGCCGATCGGGCGTGGCCTGCCGCGCCTCGTAGACGCGGCCCATGCCCCCCTCGCCGAGCAGACGCCCGATCGTGAACCCGCCGAGATCGGTGCCGGGGGCCAGTTCGAGCGGAATGTCGCTGCCGAGCCCGAACCCATCCGACCGGCCCGACAGCCCCCAGGCAAGCGAGTCGTCGGAGTCCGACCAAGGCACCTCCGCCGCAGGCGGCAGCCCGCTTCCCGCTTGCTCCGCGTCGCGCCTGTCGCCGCCACCTGCCATGCCGGAATATACCGCTCGCTGGCGGGGATTCCTGCCGACCGAAAAAAACGGCGGATGGCGACTTAGTTCCGACGCCAGCGGGCGTAAATCTTCTCGAGCATCGCCTGGCGGGCGGCGACGATTTCTTTGATCCGGTTGCGCACGTCGCCGTCGATTTTTACCAGGGGGACGTCGTCGATCCCCAGCGGAGCCCGCCGCCAGCGGCGCAGCATCAACTGGGACACCTCGATGACCCGCACGGCATCTTCTTCGCGGGGCGACAGCCCGAGCACTTCGTGGGGCGGACGCAGGCGTGCGGCACCTTCGGCAGAACCTTCGGCCGAACCGAGCGCGGCAAGGGAGCGTGGTGGCATAAACAGTCCTCCACCCTTAAAAACGAGAGCCACCGCCGGCAGGGGCAATCGTGGTACTATTTTTCCCTGACCCGCCGGCTTTTCCCCGGGCGACAGGCAGATTCATGGACGCCGACTCCCCTCTCCCGGCCGACGTCGCCGACTGCCTCGCGCGGCTGGCGGCCGGCGACCTGACGGCCCGCGACCGGATCCTCGAACTGTGCAGCGACCGGGTGCGTCACCTCGCCCACCGCATGCTTGCCCGGTTTCCCAATGTCCGGCGCTGGGACGACACCGACGACGTCTTCCAGGCTGCAGCCATGCGGCTGCATCGCACGCTGGGCCAACTGCCGATCGATTCGCCCCGGGCCGTGCTGGCCTTGGCGGCGACGGAAGTCAGGCGGGAGCTCATCGACCTCGCCCGCAAGCACGCGGGCCCCGAGTCGTATGCCGCCAACCACGGCACCAACATCTTCCCCGGCCGCACCTCGGCAGCCGAGCGGCACATCGACCGGCTGCCCGCCCCCGACTCGACGCTCGATCGCTGGACGATCTTTCAAGAGGCCGTGGAGCGACTCTCCCCTGACGCCCACGAGGTGTTTCAGCTCGTGTGGTTTTTAGGGGCCGACCAGAAGACGATCGCCACGCTCCTCGGCTGCTCGGAACGCACCGTGAAGACCCGCTGGCGCGAAGCCCGCGAAACGGTCAAAGCCGCCCTCGGCGGCCAGTCGCCGGAAGCGTAGGACAGGCTCGGGCCTGTCATGCCTCGTCGGCTGCCTCGTTCTCGGCGAGGGCCCGCAGCATCGCGATCGCCTCGTCGAGCGCGGGCGTGGCGGCGTTGCGCACGTGTGCACGGCGGTCGGCATCGGCGAGCAGGAGCACGTCTTCGAAATCGGGATGTGCCGCGAGCCGGTGCCGGGCCCGCTGGCCGAGCGTGCCGTCGCGATAGCCCCGGGCCACGGGCAATGTCTCCACGAGCCAGGCCGTGCGGGGCGTCACGAGCCCCTCGAGCGCAGCAAGGCCCGCCGCGATCGCATCGGCCCGGTCGATCGCGCGGCCCACGTCGTGCACGAGGGCGGCCGTGAGCAGTTCCTCGTCGAATGGCCGCTCGTCGCGCACGAGATCGAACACCTGCAGCGCGTGCTCGAGCGCATCGGCCTCGACATGCCTCGTGGGATCGGTGCGCACCGCGGCCAGGGGTGCCACGGCGGCCGCGATTCGATCGAACCGATCGCCGACGAGCGACGCGAACCCGTGCCCCGAGTCGGCCACACGATGCAGTTCACGCCGCACTTCCTCGTGCTCCGGAATCTGGTCGGGGGGCACCCACCCCTGCCCAACCCGCCGCGCCGCCCGGTAGCGGGCCCGCTCGGAATCGCCGCCCCGGGCCAGGAGGCGGGCGGCCTCCTCGGCGATCCGGCGCCGCAGTTTGTCGGGCTCGCCGGGCACGTCGGCCGGCTCGGCAGCGGAGCCCGTCATGGCGATCCCGCTCCGGGCAACGGCCTCCAGCGGAGGTTTCGCACCTGGGCGGTCGTGGCGTAGGTGGCGATGCCGAGCGGCAGCGACGGCGTCACCTCCTGACGAATCGACAGGGTCTTGCCTTCGAGTGGCTGATCGATCACGCCCTCCTCGTCGAGACAGCATTCGATCCGCTCGGGCGTCACCCTGATGCGCACCGCATACCAGCGGCCGGTGTCGAACGCCCGGTAGAGCGTCGTGTCGTTGTGGGCCGCATCGAGCCCGTCGATGCTCGACAGGCCGACCACGCCGCCGCCCCACCCCCCGACGATCAGGCTGCAGGGATCGGCCCCCACGGGGAAGGTGAGCCCACAGAAAAAATCGTTGCCGTCCACGCGGCGAGCCTCGAGCGCGAGCTCGTAGTGCTGCCGCGGAAAGTCTTCCGTCCACGTGACACCGCTCAGGTCGGCCCCCATGCCGATCTCGATCGCACCATCCACCACGGTGACGTCCCCTTCGCCGCCGAACTGCGTCGCCTTCCAGCCGCCGAGGGTGCGGCCGTCGAACAGCGGCCGCCATTCTCCCTGGCCGGCAGACTGTGGCCGCAGCTGGCGCTCGGCTCCGATTTCGGTGCAGAGCGCACGGGCGTCGTACACCTTCTCGAGCGCGGCCGCGATGCCCGTGGCGTCGACGGCCACGGCCCGCGCCCGCGTGTCGTCATACGCGAGGTCGAGCGCGAGCGACTGGATGTTGCCGTCGAAGATCAGCCCCACCAGCTCCCCGCGCACGTTCACGACAGGGCTGCCTGAATTCCCGCCGATGATGTCGGCGGTGGAGACGAAGTTGAACGGCGTGTCGAGAAACGCCGCATCGCGCTCGAGCTGCGGCCGCCGCTCACGCCAGCGCGGCGGCAGATCGAAGGGCGGCGCCTCGCGTTTTTCATCGGCTCGGGCGAAGAGAC
This sequence comes from Pirellulales bacterium, assembly GCA_049243925.1. Lineage (GTDB taxonomy): Bacteria > Planctomycetota > Planctomycetia > Pirellulales > UBA1268 > RGVT01. The sequence continues at coordinate 8,661 of JBMLMS010000057.1, read as the reverse complement.
CCCGATAGGTGGTGACGGCTGGCACCGCCCGGCCACCCTCGTCGTAGCCCCGCACGGTGCCGTAGGCGAGCCGGAGCGTGAACGTGGCGTCGGGATACATCGCCTCGCCTTCCGCCGCGAACATGGCCTGTGTGATCTCGGCGTGCGCCTGCCGCTTCACCTCGCCCGCGGCCTCCACGGTCTTCCGCGCGGCGCGCGCCTCCGCATCCACGAGCCGCGCGAGTGCGAGCATGGAATCGGCCGAGGCATCGACGGCCGCCTTGCCGCCGTCCGCGAGCGTTCGTCGTGTGTCGGGCCGCGTGGCTCCGGCACGCGTGCCGAGCGTCGTGCCGGCGACAAGCTCGGCCGCCCGCTCTCGCGGCGACTTCCCGGCGAGTACGGCGGCCACGAGGGCATCGTCGGCGCCGAGCGTCGTGGCGAGCGCCGTCAGCGAGTCGGCGAGTTTCACGATCTCGAAGGCGTCGTAGATCGGCTCGGGCGAGAAGAGCTGCAACTCGAGCGACTCGCGGTTCGAATCGCGATATTCGCGCAGCCGTTCGCCACTCGGCTTCGCCGCCTCGTCAGCCGCCCGCAGGAGCATCCTGGCATTGGTGAAATACTGACTGTTGAACCCGACCGCGCCCTCCAGAAGGTTGTGCCGCAGCGCCACCCGCGCGATGTCGGCTTCAGCCTGTTCGATCCGCTCGAAGGGCGACTGGCCCGCGGCGGCCGGCCGGGCCGCCACGATCTCGCGAAGCCGCTCTTCTGCCACGCGTTTCCTGGCGAGCAGCGGAGGATCGAGCAGGGCGGCAAGCAGCCCCTCGCGATTTTTGCGGCCGTTCTGCACGCCGAACAGGTCGCCCATCGCCTGCCTGCGTTCCTCCGGGCCCTCGCCTGCGTAGGCCGCATACAGCGCTTCGAGGCGGTTGAGCATGCCGAGCGAAAACGGCACCTGCCGGTCACGCATCGCGAGCAGTTCGCAGACGGTGTTGGCCCGATCGGTATGCCCGGGATGGCCCGACACGAAAACGAGATCACCGGCCGCGACGGGCCGCTGAGCCCACGTGAGATGGTGGGGCACGCGGGCGGGCCTGCCGTCTTCGTAGGCCCTGAAAAAACAGACGTCGAGATTGAACCGTGGAAACTCGAAGTTGTCGGCATCGCCCCCGAAAAACGCGATCTGCTGCTCTGGCGCGAACACCAGCCGCACGTCGGTGTATTTCTTCGCCCGATAGAGATGGTAGCGGCCGCCTTGATAGAGCGTGACGACGTCGCTCCGCAGGCCCGTGGCCCTGAGCGATTGTTGTTCGATGTCGGCCATCACCTGCCGGCGGGCGGCGAAGGCGTCGGCCGCGTTCAGGCGTGGATTCACGGCCGCCTGCACCCGAGCCGTCACGTCCTCGATCGACATGAGCACGTTGAGCTCGAGATCGAGACAGCGCAGCTCGTCTGCCTGCGACGCGGCGAGAAAGCCATCGCGATACAGATTGCGGTCCGGCGTGCCGAGCTTCTGCAGGGCGTCGGCCCCGACATGGTGGTTCGTGAGCACCAGGCCGTCGGCCGAGACGAATGAGCCCGAGCCACCGGAGTTGAATCGCACCGACGCCCGCTGGAGGTGCGTGAGCCACTCCGGTGTCAGCCGGGTGTCGCCGAGCGCGGCGGCATGGTCGCGGGCGAGGCGTTCGAGCGGCGGATGACTGAACAGCCACATCCCCTCGTCGGCATGGAGGGCTGCCGCGCCGGCCAGAAGCCCCGCGCAGGTGATCAGGCGAAGACAGCGATGAAGAAGTGGCGTCATGCCTTGCAGCGTAGCCGAAACCAGGGCTGGCGTGCCCGACGGCGCACTCTTGCACAGAGAAGTGTAATTCTGTACACTTCCTGAACGCCGGCCGGTTTCCGCCCGCTCACAGCTCCCAGAAAGGACTCTCCCATGCTCGCCCGCCTCCAGACTTTTTCGATGTTCGGGATCGATGCCGTGCCGATCGACGTGGAGGTCGACGTCTCCACCGGGGCCCGTCCCTCCACCGTGCTCGTCGGCCTGCCCGACGCTGCCATCCGGGAAAGCACCCACCGCGTGGCCCGGGCGATGGTCAACTCGGGGTTTAACCGCCCCAACGACCGGATCGTCGTGAATCTGGCCCCGGCTGAAATCCCCAAGCAGGCTGCGACCTTCGACCTCCCGATCACGCTCGGCATCCTCGCTGGCAGTGGGCAGTTTTCCTCGGAGCGGTTCAACGACTACGCCGTGGTGGGTGAGCTCTCGCTCGAGGGTTTCACGAGGCCTGCCCGCGGCGCGCTCTCGATGGCAATCGCAGCCGCGCGGCAGAAAAACCTGCGTGGCGTCGTCGTGCCGACGGCGAGTGCCACCGAAGCGGCCGTGGTGGAAGATGTGGAAATCATTCCCGTGTCCACGCTTGCCGAGGCCGTTGGATTCTTTGCAGGCGATCTGCGGATCGACCCGACGGCCCCGCGGGTCAGCGAGTGGTTCGAGCGGTTCGCCCACTACGACATCGACTTCGCCGACGTGCGCGGGCAAGAGGCGGCCAAGCGGGCGATCTGTGTCGCCGCGGCGGGCGGGCACAATGTGGCGATGGTCGGGCCTCCCGGCGGCGGCAAGACGATGCTCGCCAAGCGCATCCCCACGATCCTGCCGCCGCTCACGGCCGCCGAATCGATCGAAACGACCCGCATCTACAGTGCCCTGGGGCTCATCTCGGCGGGCCAGCCGCTCTTGGCCACGCGGCCGTTCCGCGCCCCGCACCACACGATCTCAGAGGCTGGCCTCGTGGGGGGCCGCTCGATCCCGATGCCCGGCGAAATCAGCCTGGCCCACAACGGCGTGTTGTTTCTCGACGAGCTTCCCGAGTTCAACCGCCGCACGCTCGAAGTGCTCAGGCAGCCGCTCGAAGACGGCACCGTGACGATCAGCCGTGCCCGCACGACCACGCGATTTCCGGCCGATTTCATGCTCGTGGCCGCCTTCAATCCCTGCCCGTGCGGGTATCGCGGCGATCCGCGCCGGCAGTGCCAATGCACGGCCCCGCATGTGGAAAAATACATGGGCAAGGTATCGGGGCCGCTCCTCGATCGGATCGACATCCATCTGGAGGTGCCCGCCGTGCCGTTCCGGGAGCTCGCGTCTTCGCGGGCCGGCACATCGAGCGGCCAGATGCGGGAGGCCGTGCTCGCGGCCCGCGAACGGCAGGCACGCCGATTCGCCGATCTGCCGACGCGGTCGAACGCCCGCATGTCGAGCCGGCAGATCCGCGAATTCTGCCCGCTCGAGCCGGCCGCCGTCGACCTCTTGCGCGGGGCGGTGGCCGACCTCGGGCTTTCGGCCCGGGCTCACGACAAAGTCTTGCGGGTGGCCCGCACGATCGCCGACCTCGACGCGGCCGAGCGAATCGGCTGCGCCCACGTGAGCGAGGCGATCAACTACCGCCTGCTCGACCGCAGCCTCTGGACGTGAGCAATCGAAATTCGACTCGACCTGCACGCCCATGCTGTGCGACGATTCCTGGGATGACGGCCCCCCACCAGGCTTCCGGAACGAGAACGGCATTCACCCGGCCTTCGACCGCGGTGTGGCCGCGGCGCACCCTCACGGGCGCGGCTGCCGTGCTCGTGCTGCTCGGCACGACGGCGCTGGCGATCGACCTGCCGGTCGCGTCGTGGTGCAAGGCGGGCGGTATTCCCAAGGAATTGCTGCGCTTCCTGAACTTCTCAGAGGTCTGCGCCCACACGATGGGTGTGGCCGTCATTCTCGTGGCTGCGCTCGTGCTCGACCCCGGCCTCGCATTTCCCTCGCTCCGCTGGCCGGCCATCCGTTGGCCGTCGTTTCAGCCCACGGCCCCGCAGGAGCGCATGGCCCGGATGATCGGCGCCACCGCCTGCGGCGGGCTGATGGTGGATCTCGTCAAGGCGGTCGTCGACCGCGCCCGGCCACGGGCCATCGATATCACCTCGCAGGCCTCGGCGTGGGCCACATTCGGACTCGTGCCCCCAGGTGGCCATCATTCCGATGCCAACAGTTTTCCCTCGGGGCATGCGGCCGTCGCCAGCGGGCTGTTCGCGGCGCTCGCCTGGCGGTATCCGCAGGGCCGCTGGCTGTTTCTCACGCTGGCGGTGAGTGCCGCCCTGCAGCGAGTGGCCACGGCGGCCCACTTTCCGAGCGATATCTGCCTCGGTGCGGCGTTTGGCCTTGCCGGGGCGGCTCTGTTTCTGACCGACCGACCATCCGCCTCGACTACCGGATGATGGTGACCGTTCGCACGCCTCCCCTTCGCATGCCCCACAATTGCCGCAGCAGTTTGGCAGGCGGTCTTCCTTCCTGGTAAGATTTCCAGGAACGATGCCGGTCTAATCCAGGTCTGGCCCGCGATAAACGCTTCTTTCGGATCTCTGCATGCCCCCCCAAAAACGCACCAAGAAAATTGCCAAGCCCGTCGAGCCGTCCGACGACTCGCCGCTGCCGGCTTCCTCCGCCACGGCTGTCGCTACGGCGGGCGGAAAACGAGTTTTATTGGTGGACGACGATCAGGAGATCGTCGAGTCGATGAAGACGGTGCTCGAATCGAAGGGGTATGAGATCCTCGTGGCCCGCGATGGCAACCAAGGGCTCGTGCTCGCCGAGCAGGAGAATCCTGATCTCGTCGTGCTCGACATGATGATGCCCAAGCGGAGCGGCTTTCTCGTGCTCGAGCGGCTCCGCCGCAGCCGGCCGGTGCCGCTGCGCGTGATCATGATCACCGCCAACGAAGGCAGCCGGCACAAGGCGTATGCCGAGATGCTGGGGGTCGACGACTACATCCGCAAGCCATTTGCGATGGACAGGCTGCTCGACAGCGTGCAGCGACTGCTCTCCTGATCTCGCGACCGCCGCAACGCCCGCAAGCTGGGCAAGATGCGCGGCATCGGCTTGAGATTGACCCACCCGAGACAGAGGCCTACATTCCGACGGCCTCTTGGTTGCAGACCGATTTTTGGAGTGCTCGCGTGGCTGCCTCGCCGGTTTCGTCATCCACCGCCGCCGGATCGTCGCTCCACGACGACCTCAAAGAGCGGGTGCGCGACGCGACCGACATCGTCGATCTGATCGGGTCGTACATTTCCCTGCGGCGCGGTGGCAAGGCCATGACAGGCCTGTGCCCCTGGCACGAGGATTCACGGCCCAGCCTCCAGGTCAACCCGGAGCGGCAGACCTTCCGCTGCTGGGTGTGCAACATCGGCGGCGACGCCTTCACCTTCATCATGAAGATGGAGAAACTCGAGTTTCGCGAAGCCCTCGAGCAGTTGGCCGACCGGGCTGGCATCACGATCACACGCGGCCGCGGCGGCCTCTCCACCGACGACAAGGCCGCGCTCTTCAAGGCGCTGGCATGGGCGGCGGAACGGTTCGCTGCCTGCCTCGACCGCAGTCCGGAGGCTCGAACGGCCCGCGACTACCTCGCCGGCCGCGGCCTTTCTCCCGACACGATCACGCGATTCGAACTGGGCTTCGCTCCGCCCGCCTGGGACTGGCTCCTGCGGCAGGCATCGGCCGCGGGCATTTCCGCCGGCCACCTCGCCAAGGTGGGCCTGGCCGTCGAGCGACAGGATCAATCCGGACACTACGACCGCTTTCGCGACCGCGTGATCTTTCCGATCCGCGATCCGCTCGGGCGGTGCGTGGCGTTTGGCGGCCGGGTGCTGCCCGGGGCCGCCCCCGACGCCGCGAAATACATCAACTCCCCGGAAACCCCGGTGTTCTCCAAGAGTTCGATGCTCTACGGGCTCGACACCGCCCGCGAGACGATGGCCGCGTCGCGGCGGGCCGTGGTCGTCGAGGGCTACACCGACTGCCTGGCGGCGCGGCAGGCGGGCATCCACGACGTGGTGGCCGTGCTCGGCACGGCGCTCGGTGAGCGGCATGCCAAGCTCCTGCGACGCTATGCCGACCGGATCGTGCTCGTGCTCGACGGCGACGACGCCGGCCGCCGGCGGGCAGACGAAATCCTCGACGTGATCCTCGCCGAGCCGATCGACGTGCGGATCGCGCGGCTCCCCTCCGGCGTCGATCCGTGTGATTTTCTCGTCGCACACGGCAAAGACGCCTTCGAGGCGTTGCTGGCGGCCGCCATCGATCCGCTCGAATATCGCATGGAAGAGGCGGTGGCGAAGCTCGCCGGCCGCGACGGCGACGACGCGGTGCTCGCCGCCGTGGAGAGCGTGCTCAAGCCGCTGGCGGCGGTGTCGGAGCGATCGCCGCTGAGCCCTTCGCAGCGTCAGCTCCGCGAAGATCAGGTGCTCGGCCGCTTGTCGCGTCGGTTCGGGCTGTCGCGCGAGGCGCTCAAGGATCGGTTGCGGGAGCTCCGTTCGCAGCGGCCGACGGCGGTCGGCCCGGCGTCGGTCGACGAGCCCGCCCCCGTGGCTGTCGGCAGGCTGCCCGCCTGGGACCGCGAAGTGATCGAGGTGCTCGTCGGCGTGCCGGACAGCGTCGGGCTCGTGGTGCGTGAGGTGCAGACCGCCGACCTCGAGAGCAGCGCGGGCCGCGCCGTGCTCGAGGCCGCCCGCCAGCTCCACGACGCCGGGAAAACGGTCGCACTGCCGGCCCTGCTCCTGGCCATCACCGATCCTGCTTTGCAGAGCCTGCTCGTGGCCGTCGACGAAGCCACCGTTGGCCGCGGTGCCGTCGAGCCGACGGACCGCCTGCACCATCTCGAGGACGCTCTGCGACGCCGCTCGGCCCAGCGGCAGGCGCATGCGAGCGTGCTCGCCCTGAAATCCTCCCGGCTGGATCCCGGCTCGGAGGTGGCTTTGTTGGAACGGCTCGTCGCACAGCGGCGGGCCGCCCAGGGCATGTCCGATCCCAAGGATGGGTGAGGGTGCCCGCCTCGTCGCTGCAATCGGCCCGCCCCGGACTTCACCGCGGCGGCCGGGGGGCGGTGCGCGAGTGACGGTACGATGGTGAAGGAGACCACGATGAGCATGACCAACAGGATCGCGACCCAGTCCCAGCCGGCTTCGAAGCCCACGTCGCACGGCGACCATGAACTCGAGTCGTTGATCGCCACCGGCCTGTCGCAGGGATATCTGACCTTCGACCAGGTCAACGCGTTCCTGCCCGACGAGGCGGTCGATCCCGAGAAGATCGACGCCCTGCTGGTCGCGCTCGAAGAAAAGGGCATCGACCTCGTCGACACGCCGCCCGTTCCTGAAGCCGCCGGCGAGCCGATGGTCCAGGCGGCGGCCGCTCCGCCCAAGCCGCGGCGCGACGAGCCGACCACCACCGCCCCGTCGAATGCGGCCAACGACCCGATCCGGATGTACCTGGCCCAGATGGCCGAGATCCCGCTGCTCACGCGGCACGAAGAGATCTCGCTCGCCAAGCGGATCGAGGTGACACGCAAGCGGTTTCGCCGCGCGATCCTCGGCTGCTCCTACTCGATGCGGTCGACCGTCGACACGCTGAAGCGGGTGCACGAGGGGTCGCTGCCCTTCGACCGCACGATCAAGGTGTCCCTCACCGAGCGGCTCACGAAGGAGCAGATTCTCGCCCGTATGCCGCACAACCTCGCCACCCTCGAGCATCTGATCGATCAGAGCCAGGGCGACTTCCGTCTCTTGATCAGCAAGCGCACGTCGCCGGCCGACGTGGCCGCAGCCCGCACGCGGTTTCGCCGCACCCGGGCCAAGTCGCTCACGCTCGTCGAGGAGTTGAGCCTGCGCACGCGGCGGGTGCAGCCGCTCATGAAACTCCTGCGCGGCATGTCGTCGCGCATGGACCGGCTCCAGCAGGATCTGCGTGTGATGGCCCACGGCGAGGGCTCGCGTGACGACCGGGCCGACATGCGCAAGGAACTTCGTGACTTGATGCTCACCACGCTGGAGAGCCCCCGGTCGCTCCGCAAGCGGGTCGGCATGCTCGAAAACCTCCAGGGGGAATACGAGGTCGCCAAGCGCAACCTGTCGGCCGCCAACCTCCGGCTCGTCGTCTCGATCGCCAAGAAGTATCGCAACCGCGGCCTCTCGTTCCTCGATCTCATCCAAGAGGGCAACACGGGCCTGATGCGGGCGGTCGACAAGTACGAGTATCGCCGCGGCTTCAAGTTCTCGACGTATGCCACGTGGTGGATCCGGCAGGCGATCACGCGGGCGATCGCCGATCAGTCGCGGACGATCCGCATTCCGGTGCACATGATCGACGTGCTCTCGAAGCTGCGCACGACCGCCAAGAAACTGCTCCACGAGTTCGGCCGCGAGCCGACGGTCGAGGAGATCGCCCAGGCGGCCGACGTGGGCCTCGAGGAGGCCCGCCGCGTGATCGACATGGGGCGGCAGCCGATGAGCCTCGATCGCCCGGTGGGTGAGAGCGAAGACGCGAGCTTCAGCGAGTTCGTGGAAGACGTGGGCGCCGAAAGCCCCACGCAGGCCACGACGAACGGCCTGCTCAAGGACCGCATCGAGTCGCTCTTGAAGACGCTCACCTATCGCGAGCGCGAGATCATTCGCCTGCGCTACGGCCTCACCGATGGCTACACCTACACGCTCGAAGAGGTGGGCCGCATCTTCCGCGTCACGCGGGAGCGTGTCCGCCAGATCGAGGCCAAGGCGGTGAAGAAGCTCCAGCACCCGGTGCGATCGAAGCAGCTCGAAACGTTCCTCACGGGCGCCGAGTAGCACGGAATCTCAGGCAGACGACCC
>JBMLMS010000056.1:0-4122 GCA_049243925.1 Pirellulales bacterium | reverse complement strand
GGGTAACCCCTCGCCTACGTCTTTCCAGTTGAGGAGGCTTCGGGCTCCCCGTGTCTCGGAGACGGCGTTACTCACCAGCGAAGCCAGGATGGCGCAGCGCCAGTGAGTCCGAGTGAACGGAGCCCATGGATGGGCGCAGTGAACGTCCGGCGACGGGATATGGGGAGCCCGAAGCCGGCGCGCGCCGACCAGACGATACGATGAAAGCATGGAGCCGAGCACGCAGCCCTATCGACTCACCGACAGCCCGTGGTTTTGGGCGCTGCTGTTCTCGTGCATGGCGCTCGTCGGCATCGGGCTCATCGCGCCGAAGTTCGACGTGCGGCAGCGGCAGATCGAGGGGCGGTATCTGGGGCGGGAGAAGGCGGCCGAGGAACGGGCGCGGCGGTCGGCCGGGCTCGATCCGGTCGATCTGGCTGCGGAGGCGGTCGAGCGGGAAGTCGCAGCACCGGGCCGCATCGTGCCGCTCTGGACGTTGACCGTGGCTGCCGGGGCGGCGGCCGCGGGGTCGGCCGTCATGCTGCGGCGCGAGTGGGCTGGTCGTCGCTGACGGGCGACGCCGGCAGGTCGTCCGTCAGGCCCTGTCGCCGCATCTCCGCCCAGTCTTCCGCGGTGGGCTTTGCCATCGTGCCGAACACGTAGTCGCCCACGAGCAGGAACACGTTGAAGTTCTTGGCGGGGTAGCGGTGGTGGAGGTAGTGATGCCGCGCGAGCTTCTTGAAGAGTCGCGACTGTCCGAAGAACCGGCCCTTGGGCTGGTGCATCTCGAGATGCACGTAGTTCCACGTGAGGTGATGCAGGACGACGACGACCGGAAACATGATCGCGCCTACGATCGTGAACGGAGAGAGCACGAGCGCGAGGGGGAGCGATTCGATCAGACCCTCGCGGGGGTTGAGCCGGATGCCCCGGTCCTCGCCGGGTGGCAGCGGTTCGTCGTGAAACTCCTCGCGGTATTGCACGTGGTGCTCGAGCGAGTGGCTCGTGAAGATCTTGGTGCGCGCCCGGACGTTTTTGAACAGGAAGAACTTCGGCTTCCTGTGCATCAGCTTCGCGTGGACCTGGTGTTCCACGAGCGACATGAACACGGCCCAGAATGTGAACCAGGCGACGATCTGCAGGGCGAGCATCATGGGGCACCTTGTTGTGTCCGAAATCAGACCTATTGGCCGCCATGTCGGCGCTGACGCTGCCTACCCACGGAGGATCGCGGGCGGAGGTGTACCAGACCCCCCCTCGCCGTGTCGTGGCCAGTTTCCACGTGTGTGCGTGGTCTTTCCGGGGGAAGCCCGAGGCGCAAGCCGAGAGGATGCCTTTTCCGCTTCTGAGGAAGCCCGAGGCGTAAGCCGAGAGGATGCCTTTTCCGCGTGACGCCGGCCCGCATTCCCTTCGGCTCACGCCTCGGGCTTCCGTTCCCTAGCCGATGATCGAGCGGCGGCGGGAGACGTAGTCCCAGACGACGAAGCGGTCGAGGTCGCGGCCGGCGGTGAAGAACACCCGGCCTTTGGCCGTCTCGGCGAGCCGGTAGGCGAATTGGATGTCTTCCCGCGACTGCGACCAGCCGGAAAGCAGGAACACGTTGACCGTGATTCCCTCCCGGCGGCAGGCTTCAGCCTCGCGGATCGTCGCCTCTTCCGTGCGCGGGTGCGGTGGATAGAGGAGGAACAGTTGACTGCCCTCGAAGTGCGCGGTGGGCAGGCCGTCGGTGATGATGATCACCTGCTTGTTGGGCGTGTCTTGCCGGGCGAGGTGCTGCCGCGAGAGCTGCAGGGCGTGCTGGATGTTGGTGAAGTGGGGCGGCACGTCGCTTTCCGAAATCGCGGGGTCGCTCATGTCGGCCCGGAGCCTCACCACCGAGTCGAAGATCGTCACCGGCTTGGGCATGAACGACACGACCTCGCCCGCGGGCCGTGGCTTCGCGAACGAATACATCTCGATGAATTGGAGGAAGTCGCCCGGATACTCCCGCTGCACGAGCCCCTGGAGCGCGAGCGCCATGCGCTTCACGTTGATGTACGTGCCGCCGTAGCGCATCGAGCCGCTCATGTCGAGCACGACCGTCGTCGCGCACTTCGGCGTGTTGCGCGTGCGGTGGACCTCGATGTCGCGTTGCTGGAGCCGCAGCGGGCCCTCGCGGAGGCTGCCCGCCGCCCGGTCGCCCGCCTGCCTGAGCATCGCGTTGACGAGCGAGCCCGGGATGTCCATGTGGGCCACCGAATCGCCAAACTCGTAGGGACGCGTCGGCACGAGCTCGACGGCGCCGTCGCCCTGCACGTTCACCTGGTGCCGGCCCGTTCGCGAGGGCGCGAGGGCCGAGAAGATCTTTTCGAGCAGCTTGCCCTGGAACACCCGCAGGGCCTTGGGCGTGAGCGAGTAGCCCCGCTTCGTCTTTTCGAGGCCCTGCTGGGCGGCCATCTGTTCGACGAGATCCTGCACCTGCCGCTTCAGCCGATCGAGCTCGTCAAGCTCACCCGACTCAACGAATTGCCCGAGCGCCTCCATGTCGATGAGGGCGATCTTGGCGTTCTTGCGGGCCTCTTCGAGCTGCGCGAGGAGCTCGTCGATCGTCTCGAGCTCCTCCTTCACCTCGAGCGCTTCCGGCACCGTGAGTTTTTCGCGGCCCGTGAACTGCCACTTTGCCGCGAGCTCATCCACCTGGTAGACGTCGCCGAGGCGGTCGATGAGCACGACGAGCTCGGTGGCGAATCGGCTCTGATCGTTGCTCTCGGCATACCAGAGCCGTTCGAGCTGTCGCAGTTGCTCCTCGCGGACCGCCTTCTGAAATGCCTCGCGGGCCTTCGCTGGCGGCTTGGCCTGCTGAGCGGCGTCGCGAAACGCCGTGCGGGCCTTCTTCCGCACGCCATCGGTCTCGTACCGCTCAAGCAGCTTCCGCCGCCGCTCCTCCAGCTGCCGTTTGATCGAGTCGAGCGACGGCCCGAGGCCCTTGATCTGGTCGGGATCGAGGATCATCGCCTCGGCGAGCTGCTCCTCGGTGAGGTCGTCGATGCTGCCGTATTCGAGCAGATGCTCCATCGCCGGCGACACGAGATCGGCGGCAGGGGGCCGCGGCGGCGGAATCCGTGCCGGGTCGTACCGCTGATACGTGTGGACGATCCCGCCGAGTGAATCACGCGTGGGCATGAGGACGGGTTCCTAAACGTGGCGGGTGGCGGATTCCCTTCGGCTTACGCCTCGGGCTTCCGTGGAGAGTGAGTCAAGGGGTTTGGAAGCCCGAGGCGTGAGCCGAGAGGATGCCTTGCACACGGAAGCCCGAGGCGTGAGCCGAGAGGATGCCTTTTTATGGTGGGCATCAGCGGAATCCCCGCGTGTCGTAGACGGTGTGGCCGTGCTCCTGGAGGCGCGAGATCCGCTCGGTGGCGTAGAGGCCGGCGAGGACGAACTCGATACAGCTCGCGCGGATCGCTGGATCTTTCGCGGCGTTCACCTCGAACGCTTTCTCCCATACGGCGGGCACGTCGGCCACGATGCCCTCGTAGGCGCTGCTCGGCACCATGTCGCCCACCTCCACCTTCACGCCCTGGCCAAACACCTTGCCGATCTCGTCGAGGCCGTGCTGCTCGACATACTCTTCGAACACCGTCGCGATCGCCTCGGCGATCACGGCATCGAGCACCTGCCGCTCGCTCATCTGATGGCTGCCCATCAGGTCGAGTTCGAGCTTGCCGAGGCTCGAGGCATAGATGTGTCCGAGATCGCTGATCCGCGGCACGGCCGGCTTCTCGCCGAGTCGCACGCCCCGCTGGCGGGCGCTCGCCACGACCGTTTTCAAGTTGGCGATCGAAAACCGGGCGCTCACGCCCGACTGCTGGTCGATGAACTTGCTTTTTCTCGCGGCGATCGTGATCTGCTCGAGGATCTCCCGCATGAAATATGGCACGACCACGGGCCACTCGCCCCCGAGGTCGATCGCCGCCTCCTGCTCCGCCACCTTGATGCCGAGGTCACGTTCGCGGGGATAGTGGGTGTGGATCACCGCGCCGATCCGATCCTTGAGCTGCGGGATCACCTTCCCGGAGCGGTTGTAGGTGGCGGGATTCGCCGAGAAGAGCAGCATCACGTCGATGTCGAACTTCACGGGATAGCCGCGGATCTGCACGTCGC
>JBMLMS010000055.1:3670-4924 GCA_049243925.1 Pirellulales bacterium | reverse complement strand
GAGGCCGCCGTGCCGTTCACGATCCTGCGGAGCGTCGAACTCTTCTACCGGCGGCACGCGGCGTCGCTGATGGCGACCGACAATCCCCGCCAGCAGGCCGACTTTCGCCTCGCCACCCACAAATCGATCCTGCGGCGGCGGGCGGCCGGCACGCTTGCGACACCGCTGCGCGACTTCGCGAGCTTCGTGGAGCAAGCATGACGACAATCAGTGTGATCATCCCTGCGCACGACGCGGCCGAGACGCTCGGCGAGACGCTCGCGAGCGTCCGTGCGCAGTCGCGGAGCGCCGATGAAGTGATCGTCGTGGACGACGGCTCGAGTGACGATACGGCGATGGTCGCGACCGCCGGGGGCGCCGCCGTCGTGCGACAGGCACAACGCGGCGTGGCGGCCGCCCTCAACGCCGGGCTCCAGGCCACGCAGGGAGACTTCGTGGCGTTTCTCGACGCCGACGACCTCTGGGAACCCGATTGCCTGCGGGCGCAGGAACGGCACCTCGCCGCACGGGCCGACCTCGCCGGCAGCGTAGGGCGGTTCAGCGAGTTTCCCTGTCCGACGCTCTCCATAGACGTGGCCGCACGGTTCGTGCCACGCGAGAACGAGCCGGCGTGGCTCGCCGGCGGCATGCTCCTGCGGCGGTGGGCTTTCGACCGCGCAGGGTTTCTCGACGAGTCGATCCGCGTGGGTGCGTGGATCGAGTGGATCGACCGGGCCCGCCATGCAGGCTGCACGTTCGACCCGGTCGACCGGGTCGTGCTTCGGCGGCGCCTGCGGCCCGGCACGCTCAGCCAAAGCGCCGTCCGCAACGCCAGTCTCCTCACCGTGGCCCGCGCGGCCCTCGCCCGACGCCGCCCTCCGTCCACATGAACAACACGCCCGATCCCGTTGCCGTGCCGCGCGGAGGACTCGATCTCCTGGTGCGGGCCGCGCTCGCTCCCGAGGTCGAGGCGCGCGCCGCGTGGCGCCGTTGGCGGGCAGAGCACGACCTCGACACCACGTCGTGGAGCGAGGTGCGGATGCTCGCGGCCGTGGCCGGCCGGATCGCCATGCTCGAGGAAGACGCCGATGTCAGGCCCCGCGTGGAGGGCATCCGCAAGTTTCTCTGGGTGCACACGCAGATGTGCCTCGAACCGGCCGGCCCGGCGCTCGCGGCGTTGTCGGAGGCCGGCATCCCGGTCTTACTGACGAAGGGCGCCGCCCGGGTCGTGGCCCAGCCTGCGTCGGCACACGAGCGGCTGATCCGCGACGTCGA
>JBMLMS010000055.1:0-3570 GCA_049243925.1 Pirellulales bacterium | reverse complement strand
GGGCGACGACGCACCAGTGGCGCGGCGCCACCGTGCACCTGCCTGCGCCCGCCGACGCTCTCGTACTCGCCGTCACCCACGGCGTGCGCTGGTCGCGGGACGGCGCCGCCGACTGGACGGTCGACGCGGCGAGCCTCATCGATGCCGGCACGATCGACTGGGACGTGGTGCTCGCGGAGGCCGACTCGCGTGTGCTGCACGCCGCGGTCCACGCGGGGCTCGGCTACCTGCGCGACGCCCTCGGCCGCGCGGTGCCTGCCGACGTGCTGCGTCACCTCGCGTTACGCTCCACCGATCTCGAGCGTGCGGAACTGGCGTGGTACGCCGCCCGACCCGATCCGGCGACCCCCGGTGAGAAGCAGGCCGCGCTCGCCATGGCGGCCCTGCGGGCGTGTGTCCGGGCCGGCATTCCAGATGGCGGCCACCGTGGACCTCTGACCGTGCTGCCGGTCGCTGATGTCCGCGGAACTCTGGCGCCGGGCGATGGCATGGTCGCATGCCCGATTCCCAAAGTCGCCTTACAGGATTGGCTGCTCGTGCGCCTCGAACTCGACGCCACGTCGTTGCCCGCGACGATAACCCTCTCGGGGCAACTGCGCGCCCCAGGGCTCGTGATCGGCGATGGGCCAGGCACGCGGGGCCACATGGCGGCCGGCCAACCGGTCATTCGCTTCGAATGGCAGCTTCCAGCAGCACTCACCACACTCAGGCATCTCGAGCGCGTCTCGCTCTCCCTATGGTCCGGTAAGGAACCGTTTGCCGCCCCCGCCACCATGCCCGTGACCGTGACGTGGCACCGCCTGGTCAGGACGTAGCGACGAGCGCGGCGTGGAGAATCTCGACTGGGTGGCTGGCCTCTCGGCCAGTCCCGTCCTTGATCTGGTGGCGGCAGCTGGTGCCGGGAGCGGCGAGGAGAACTTCCCGCCCGGCCGCTCGCGCCGCGGGAAAGAGCACAAGCTCACCGATCTGCATCGACAGTTCAAAATGCTCGCGCTCGTAGCCGAAGGAGCCGGCCATCCCGCAGCAGCCCGATGGGATCACCTCGACTGAGTAGTTTCGCGGCAGTGAGAGCGCCGCCACCGTGGGGGCGAGCGACGAGAGCGCCTTCTGATGGCAGTGGCCGTGGAGTTTGATTTCGCGACGCTCGGCGGTGAATGCATCGGGCGAGATCCGGCCGCGGGCGGCCTCACGGGCGAGAAATTCATCGATCAGGAGTGTGTGGCCGGCGAGGCTGCGGGCCGCCGCGGCGAGCCGCTCAGGCACGAGATCGGGATATTCATCGCGAAACGACAGGATCGCCGATGGCTCGATGCCGACGAGCGGGGCGTCGGCGGTGACGACCTGCGAGAGCAGCTCGACATTCCGGCTCGCGAGATCCCGGGCGGTGCGGACGAGCCCCTTCGAAAGATGCGCGCGGCCGCTGTCGACGTGGTCGGGCACGACCACCTCCCAGCCGAGGGCCTCGAGCAGTTCGACCGCCTGGATACCGATGGGGGCGTCGAGCGTGTCGGTGAACTCGTCGCAGAAGAGGTGCACGCGGCCGTGCGGCGCGGGAGACCGCCGCGCGGGCCGGCGGCTGAGCCAGCGGCGGAGCGTGGTCGCAGGCAGTGGCGGGAGCGACCGCCGTGGATCAAATCCGAGCACCCGTTTGACGAGCGCCGAGATGCCCGGCGCCGTGACGGCGAGGTTGTAGAGCCAGGGAGCAACGGACGCGCGGCGGAGCGACGCCGCGCTCTCGGCCACGAGCCGCGTGCGCAGCGGCACGCCCCGCCTATCGTGCACATGCTGCTGCCACTCCGCCTTGAGCCGGGCCATGTCGACGTTCGACGGGCACTCTGATTTACAGGCCTTGCACGAGAGGCAGAGGTCCATCACCTCGGCGACTTCAGGCCGCGACCATGGATCCGCCGTCGTTGGATCCGCGAGCGCCTGCCGCAACACGTTGGCCCGGGCCCGCGTCGTGTCGCGCTCGTTCCGCGTGGCCATGTAGCTCGGGCACATCGTGCCGCCGATCAGGTGTGTCTTCCGGCACTGGCCGACGCCCGTGCATTTTTCGGCGGCCCGGAGCACGCCGCCGGTGTCGGCGAACCGAAACACCGTGTCGCGGTGCGGCTCGCCTTCGCCGGGCACGATCCGCAGCGACGTGTCCATCGGCGGCGTGTCGATGATCTTTCGCGGATTCAAAATCCCCTGTGGGTCGAACGCCCGCTTCACGCGTTCGAGCAAGGCATAGCACTCGGGGCCGACCATCGTGCGGATGAATTCGCCGCGGAGCCGGCCGTCGCCGTGCTCGCCGGAGAGACTGCCGCGGTATTTCTTGACGAGGGCCGCGACATCGGTGGCCACGTCACGAAACATCTTCAGGCCCGCGGGCGTGCGCAGGTCGAAGAGCGGCCGCAGGTGCAGTTCACCCGCACCGGCGTGGGCATAGTGGACGCAGTCGATCGAGTATTTCTCGGCGAGGAGGCGGTCGAACTCGGCGATGTAGGCGGGCAGATCCTCCACGGCCACCGCGGTGTCTTCGACGATCTCACGGGGCTTGGCGTCACCCGGCACGTTGTTGACGAGGCCCTGGCCCGCCCGCCTCAGTTCCCAGACCTTGTCGCCGTCGGTGCCATGGAGCACGGGATAGGCGTAGCCGAGGCCGGCGGCCCTGAGGTCGCGCTCGAGGTCGGCGAGCGCCCGCTCCACGCGGCCTCGGTCAGTGTGCTTGAACTCGACGACGAGCACCGCGCCCGGGTCTCCGACGACGAACGCTCGATTGCGGGTCTGCTCGGCATTGTCCTTCGTGCAGGCGAGGATCTTGTCGTCGATCAGTTCGCAGGCCGTAAGCGCGACCTCGCCGCCGCGGCGCTGCATGGCGACGAGCGTGGCCCGCAGCGCCTCGTCGACCGAACGGCAGTGGACGCAGACGAGCGCACCGGGCGGCGGCAGCGGGATCAAGTTGAGTTCAAACTCGACTCCCACGAACAGCGTGCCCTCCGAACCGGCGAGCAGCCGGCACATGTTGAACTCGGCGGCGCTGCCAGGATCGAAGCAGGATGCATCGAGAAGGGCGTCGAGTGCGTAGCCGGTGTTGCGACGCGTGACCTCGGGCCGGGGAAACGAGTCGCGAATCAGCTGGCGGTTTGCCTCGTTGCCAAGGATGTCGCGGAGTGAACCATAGATCTGCGTCTCGAGCGTGGCGGGCCCGGCACACTTCGTGGCGAATGCCTCGGGCGAGAGCGGCCCAAATATCGCCTCGCTCCCATCGGCGAGAAACCCGCGGGCCGAGATGAGATGGTCGCGGGTGGAGCCGTAGGCGATCGAATTCGACCCGCAGGAGTTGTTTCCCACCATGCCGCCGATCATGGCCCACGAAGCGGTGGATGTTTCGGGGCCGAAGAAGAAGCCGTGCGGGGCGAGGAACTTGTTGAGCTCATTGCGGACAACACCCGGCTGCACCCGCACCCGCCGCCGTTCGATATCGAGGGCCACGATCTTGTTCATGTGCCGGCCGAGATCGACGACAACGCCGCCACCAACCACCTGGCCCGCGAGCGACGTGCCGGCGCCGCGCGGAATCAGGCC
>JBMLMS010000054.1:0-9450 GCA_049243925.1 Pirellulales bacterium | reverse complement strand
TCGGACCTGCCTGCGCTCCGCCATCCATGGCTCCGCTGGTCAGCTACGCCGGCTCACCGGTAGGGGCAGCCCCGAACCTCCCGGATTTATTGATGGAGGAGCCCGAAGCCGGGTTCATCGAGCACGGCAAAAATGGCCACAGAAGCCCGTTTTTTGACAATTCCGCAGCGTGTGCCAGAGTTGCTGGAAGGCCGGGCCGCATCCCGCCTTCACCCGCGCATGGCTCGCGCCACGCCGTGAGCGGTCCCCCCAGTCTCTGCGACAAGGAGTTTCCTCCCATGGTTCGTCTGTCGTTTATCTGCGGCCTCGCTGCCGCGTTCGCGCTCGTTACCGGCTCGTTTGCCGATGCCGGCTTCGGTCATCACCGCCGTCAGCTCGATCCGTCGTGTGCCGTCGAGCCGGGCTGCAGTGCCTTCGAGCCGGCCTGTGCCATCGAGCCTTCGTGCGAGATGGAGCCCGATTGCGGTGCCGTCACGTGCTGCCCGAGCAACCCCTGCATCAAGTATCGCCACAAGCATGCCCACAAGCACAAGCACGACTGTGGCTGCTGCCCCGAGCCGACGTATGAAACCGTGCTCACGCCGACGAGCCCGGAGACCTGCTGCACGGTGAACGTGCCGGTCTGCCTGCCGGCCTGCTGCCAAGGCTGCCCGTGCGAATCGTCGCGGTGCACCGTGTTTGGCTGCGGCCAGGTGCGATACGACTACGCCTGCGGCTACTCGGTGGTCGTGCGGTTCCAAAAGCACGGCGACATCTTGGTGACCTACCATGGCTTCTAGGCCGGCATCCAGCCGGCCGTTGTAGGACAGGCTTCAGCCTGTCACCGCGACTGATGACATATCGACCCGGCCGGGAGGCGACCTCCGGCCGGGTTTTTTTGTTTCCTGGGGATCCTGTAACGGATTCGCTCCGGCTGCGTTGTTCTGGCAGACGAGCTGGCCGGCCTTCCGGTATGAAGGTGGGCCGGGTCGTGATCCGCCCGGAGCGAAACAATGGCCTCCAGCAGCGATTCCCACGGCTGGGTGCTAGAAGCCGTCGAGCTCTACGAGCTGTCGCTCCATCGCTACGCCCGCCGCCTGCTCGGCGACTTCGACCTCGCCGCCGATGCCGTCCAACACGCCTTCGTGAAACTCTGTGAAGAGTCGCAGGCCCACCTCGAGGGCCGCGTGGCCCCGTGGCTGTTTCGCGTCTGTCGCAACAAGGCTCTCGACCACCTACGGCAGGCCGGCCGGGAGCGCGCATTCGCCGATGACACGCCAGGCGAGCAGGCGACCGCTGCCGCCACTGCCGCGGCAGTCGATCCGGCCATCGTCGCCGAAGAAGCAGACATGAGCCGCAGGCTGTTGGCGCTCGTACGCGAGCTGCCGGGCCCGCAGCGCGAGGCGATCGACCTGTGGTGCGAAGGATTCACGTCGCGCGAGATCGCCGGGATCACGGGCCGCACCGAGGGGCATGTGCGCGTGCTCGTGCACCGTGGTCTTGCGGCGCTCCGGTCACACCCGCTCGTGCAGCGGCTTCAGGCCGCCGATCAATCACCCCTTGCCCTCGATGAGGAACGCCATGTCCGCTGAACACACCCCACGCGTTGAAGCAGACACCGAGGCCCGCGAGGCAGCCCTCACAGCGTATGCCCTCGACGATCTGGAAGGGCCCGCTCGCGATGCAGTCGAGCAACGGCTGCGCGATCCTGCTGACACCGAGGCCCGACGCTACGTTGCGGAGACGCGTATGCTTGCTTCAGCTCTGCGGCAGGCACATGCGTCCCAGCACACCGACGACGCCCCCGGCAGGCTGCCAGACCTGCGGCGGGCCGTGCTCGTGGCGGCCAGCCGCTCACGACCGCGGCCGCGCACCATGACGACGTGGATGCTGCGGCGAGCCGTGCCGCTCGCGAGTCTGGCGGCCGCACTCGTGGTGGCAGTAACCGCGTCGCTCTGGCTGCAGGAAGCTCGCGAACTTGCCCGACATGTGCCCGGCGACGTTTTCGCTGCGAGGCGGTCCGAAGTCCGCCCTGAGTCAGCGGCGATTCCCCAGGCGATTGCCACCAGTGAGAAGAGGACTCTTGGGGGTTCCATGCCCGCTCCAAAGGCCGATACGTTCCGAGGGACGGCCGGGCCGATCGCAGGGCTTCCACCTGCCAGAGACAGGATGCCGATGCTGCGCGACAGCGAGGCCGAGCAGCAGGTCCCCCCGGTGGCAGCCGCACCGCGTTTCCGGGTGGGAGCCGAGGGTCGGCTCGAGGTCGAAACGCTGCCGGGTAATCGCGGGCTCGAACTGGCGGACGAACTCGTACGGCGGATGCCGGCTGCCGGTGATGACGCTCGGCGCCTGGCGGAGCAGCGCGAAGAGTATGCCCGCGTGGCCGAGAGCCGGATGGTGTCTCCCCGAGAGCAGCCGCTCTCGACGTTTTCGATCGACGTGGACACGGCTTCGTATGCCAACGTGCGCCGGTTTCTCACCGGTGGCCGGCGGCCGCCGCGGGATGCGGTGCGGATCGAGGAGCTCGTCAACTACTTCCGCTACGACTATCCGCAGCCGGAGGGCGACGCGCCATTTTCAGTGACGGTCGACGCGGCAGAGTGCCCGTGGCGGGCCGGCCACAGGCTCGTGCGCATCGGCCTGCAGGGGCGGCAGATCGATCGCGCGGCCCGGCCCGCCGGCAACCTCGTGTTTCTCGTGGACGTGTCGGGGTCGATGCAGGCCCCGAACAAGCTGCCGCTCGTGAAGCAGGCTCTGGCGATGCTCGTCGAAGAGCTCACGGAGAACGACCGCGTGGCCATCGTCACGTATGCCGGGAACGCCGGGCTCGTGCTGCCGCCGACCTCGGGCGACCAGAAGCAGGCCATTCTCGCCGCGATCGACCGGCTCATGCCCGGCGGCTCGACGCACGGTAGCGCCGGGATCACTCTCGCCTACGAACAGGCGCGGGAGCACTTCATCGAAGGCGGCTCCAACCGTGTGATCCTCGCCACCGACGGCGATCTGAACGTGGGCGTCACGGGCACCGACGCCCTCGTCAGCCTGATCAAGCAGCAGGCCGCCGGGGGCACGTTTCTCACCGTGCTCGGCTGCGGGGAGGGTAACCTGCAAGACGACAAGCTCGAGGCGCTCGCCGACAACGGCAACGGCATCTACGCCTATCTCGATGGCGTCCGCGAGGCGCGGAAGGTGCTCGTGGAGCAGCTGACCGGCAGCACCGTGACGATCGCCAAAGACGTGAAGATCCAGGTGGAGTTCAACCCGGCCCAGGTCGTGTCATACCGTCTGCTCGGCTACGAAAACCGCGCGCTTGCGGCCCGAGACTTCAAGGACGATGCGAAAGATGCCGGCGAGATCGGCGCCGGGCATTCCGTCACGGCGCTGTATGAAGTGGTGCTCGTGGGCGGCGAGTCCACCTCGGGCGGCGGTGCCGAGCCGCTCAAGTATCAGCGCGAGCTCGCACCGCCGGAGCCTGCGGCCGTCGATCCGCAGGCGAGCCGCGAACTGCTCACGGTGAAGCTCCGTTGGAAGCGGCCGGATGGCGACACGAGCACGCTGCTCGAAGTGCCACTCGCCGACCGGGGCGGTGCGTTCGCCACGGCTCCGGCCGATCTGCGGTTTGCGGCGGCGGTGGCGGCATTCGGGATGATCCTCCGTGAGAGCGACCAGAGGGGCGAGGCCACGCTCCCGCTCGTGGCGAAGATCGCCGCGGAGTCGCTCGGTCGCGACGAGGGTGGCTACCGTGCCGAATTCCTCGACCTCGTCCGCCGGGCGGAAGCCGCAAGGTAGGACGGGCGTCAGCCCCCTCGCTCGCGCTTCGGGCTTCCCGAGACGGCCGAGGCGTAAGCCGAGTGGGTACCCCCAGGAAGCCCGAGGCGTGAGCCGAGTGGGTGCGCCCAGGAAGCCCGAGGCGTGAGCCGAGTGGGTGCGCCCAGGAAGCCCGAGGCGTGAGCCGAGAGGAATTGTCGGATCCGAGAAGGGAGTCGCCGTTTCGCTTCGACAGGATGTCGAGACTTTCCGTGAAGGTGGAAGGTGTTACCCTGCCGCGTCAGGCCCGGAGGGCCGTGTGATCACCAGCGAGCGGAGCTCGCCAAGGAAAGTTCGGCAGGATGCCGAGACTTTCCGTGAAGAAGGAGGCTAGTGCACGCCGTGCGCCGCCAGCCATCGCTCGGCGTCGAGGGCCGACATGCAGCCGGTGCCGGCGGCCGAGATCGCCTGACGGTAGTAGTCGTCGGCCACGTCGCCCGCGGCGAACACTCCGTCCACGCTCGTGTCGGTGCGGAAGTGCTTCTTCCACACCACGTACTTCTTCGGCGTGAGCTCCAGCTGGCCGTCGAGGAAGCCCGTGTTGGGCGTGTGGCCGATGGCGAGAAACACACCGGCCGCGTCGAGCGTCGTGCCCTTGCCCGGCTCCGTCGTGCTCTCCAGCCGCACGCCCGTCACGCCCTTCGCATCGTCGCCGAGCACTTCGGCGAGCGCCGTGTTGAAGTGAATCTTGATCTTCGGATCGTCGTGGGCCCGCTGGGCCATGATCTTGCTGGCCCGCAGGGCGTCGCGGCGGTGCACGAGGTGCACGGTGCTCGCGAACTTCGTGAGATAGGTGGCCTCTTCAACGGCCGAGTCGCCGCCACCGACCACGACGAGATGCTGATTGCGAAACCGCGGCAGGGCCCCGTCGCACACGGCGCATGCACTCACGCCCCGGTTCTTGAACCGCTCCTCGCTCGGCAGGCCGAGCCAGTTGGCGCTGGCGCCCGTGGCCACGATCACGCACTGCGCGAGCACGGCCGGGCCATCGACGGGCTGGAGCATGAACGGACGCTTCGAGAAATCGACCTTCAGGATGTCGTCGGTGACGATCCGCGTGCCGAAGTTCACCGCCTGCTGCCGCATCAGCTCCATGAGCTCGGGGCCCGTCACGCCTTCGCCGGCGTGCGGGGCCATCATCTGCCGGCGGGCCGCGGGCAGGGCCGTGTCGAGGAAGGCGCCGAGATTGCCGTGGGGAAAGCCGGCGTAGTTTTCCACTTCGCTCGTGAGGGCGAGCTGGCCGAGCGGGAGCGTGCCGGCCATGCGATTCTTCTCGCTGATCGCCCCCTCGTAGACGAGCGGCTGGAGCTGGGCGCGGGCGGCATACGTGGCGGCCGACCAGCCGGCCGGGCCGCTCCCGATAATGACGAGTTTCTCGACGCTGGTTGTCGCCATGCTCCCGCTCCCTGGTCTCTCGAGGTTCCTGATTCGACGTTGCCGTGAAGATCGACCATGATGGTGAAATTCACGGCGGGCAGGAAGCCCCGCCATCCATGCCCGGCGGAATGCCCGTGGCAAGCGACGCGAGGTCTGTGATGAGCCTGCTTGCGATCCTCGTTCCTGCGGCTCTCGTGCTGGCCGTCGCCTACCGGGTGTACGGCGGGATTCTGGCCCGGCTGTTTCGCCTCGACGACGCCGAGCCTACGCCCGCCGTCACACTCCGCGACGACGTCGACTACGAGCCGATCGCACCGCAGATGCTGATGGGGCAGCACTTCTCGGCGATCGCCGCGGCCGGCCCGATCGTGGGGCCGATCCTCGCTGGCGTGGCCTTCGGCTGGCTGCCCGCGCTCCTCTGGATTCTCATCGGCAGCATCTTCGTCGGCGGTGTCCACGACTTCGCCGCCCTGGTGGCCTCGATCCGTCATAAGGCCCGGTCGATCGCCGAGGTCGTCCGCGACCACATGAGCCGTCGCGCCTACGTGCTTTTTCTGGCGTTCGTGTGGATCGCGCTGGTTTACATCATCGTGGCCTTCACAGACATCACGGCCTCGAGCTTTATCGGCCGGCAGACGCTTGAAAACGGCGACACTGTGTCGGGCGGCGGGATCGCCACGTCGAGCCTGCTCTATCTCGTGCTGCCCGTGGTGATGGGCGTGTGCATGCGGTATTTGAAGATGCCGCTGTGGGCGGCGACCGCAATCTTTCTGCCGCTTGTGGGCCTCGCAATTTGGGCCGGGCAGAAAATCCCCTTCGATCTCGGGCAGGCGCTCGGCACGAGCGACCTCGTGGCCCAGAAAATCTGGGGCGTGGCCCTGCTCGTCTACTGCATCGGGGCGGCGATGGCGCCGATGTGGATGCTGCTCCAGCCCCGCGGCCATCTCGGTGGCTGCTTTCTCTACGTGGCCCTGGCCGGCGCGGCGATCGGCCTGGTGGCCAGCGACACGCTCGTGGCTGGGGATTCGCAGGTGCGGTATCCCGCGTTCACCTCGTGGCAGACGGCGAAGGCGGGCGACCTGATCCCGATGCTCTTCATCACGATCGCCTGCGGGGCCTGCTCCGGCTTTCATTCGCTGATCGCGTCGGGCACCACGAGCAAGCAGCTGCGCCGCGAGACCGACGCCAAGCCGATCGGCTACGGCACGATGCTCCTGGAGGCGATGGTGGCGATCGTGAGCCTGTGCTGCGTGATGGTGCTCGCCGCGGGTGACGCCCGGGCCAATCAGCCGCCGAATTTCATCTATGCGCTCGGTCTCGGGAGGTTCCTGGAGATCCTCGGCGTGCCCACGGCGATCGGCGTGTCGTTCGCGCTCACGGCGTTCACGACGTTCGTCTACGACACGCTCGACGTGTGCACTCGTCTGGGCCGCTACATCGTGCAGGAGCTGACGGGCCTCACTGGCAAGGCTGGGGCATGGCTCGGCACGGTGCTCACCGCCGGTGTGCCGATGCTGTTTCTCCTCCGGCCGCAGCTCGACGCTAACGGCCACGCCGTGCCGGTGTGGAAGACGTTTTGGAGCTTGTTCGGCGCGAGTAACCAGCTACTCGCGGCGCTCACGCTCCTGGGCGTGACGGTGTGGCTGTGGCGCACGCGGCGGGCCGCGTGGGTGTGGCTCGTGACGGGGCTGCCGACTGCGTTTATGTATGCCATGAGCACCTGGGCCCTGGCCACGATGACGCTGCCGCGGTTTCGCTCGGGCGCGGGCTTCGTGCTGCCGGCCGACCCAGTGCCGTGGGCGGGTATCGTGCTGCTCGTGCTCGCGGTCGTGATGCTCGTGGAGGCGATCCGCGTGATCGCCCTGCCGCAGGGTCCGGGCGGCCCATCGGGCACTGTCCGCACGAGCCGGCTGCCGGAGCCACGCGGATGGGACGCAAAAACCGCCTGAGCAACGACAAGGCCCGGCTGCCGCAGAAACCCTGCGCGGCCTGCGGCCGGCCGTTTTCCTGGCGAAAAAAATGGGAGCGGTGCTGGGAGCAGGTTCGCTATTGCAGCGACCGCTGCCGCGTTGCGAAGGCGGGCCGTTCGTAGCCTGTCGTCCTCACAGCTTCCGATTCAAAAACGTCCAGCCGAGTGCGTCCATGAAGGCTCGCTGCTTGTTGTCAGCTGCGCCGCCGTGGCCGCCTTCGATGTTTTCGTAATACAGCACGTCCTTCTTCTCCTCGAGCAACAGCGCCGTCATCTTGCGGGCATGGCCGGGATGCACGCGGTCGTCACGGGTGGAGGTGGTGATCAGGATCGGTGGATATTTCTTGGCCCGGTCAACGTTGTGATACGGTGAAAACGTGCGCATGAACGTCCACTCGTCGGGGTTGTCGGGATCGCCGTATTCTCCCATCCAGCTCGCGCCGGCAAGGAGTTTGTTGAACCGCCGCATGTCGAGCAGCGGCACCTGGCAGACGACCGCGCCGAAGAGATCGGGCCGGCGCACGTACATGTTGCCCACGAGCAGGCCGCCGTTGCTGCCTCCCATGATGCCCAGGTGCTCGGGCGACGTCACCTTGCGCCGCACGAGATCCTCGGCCACTGCGATGAAGTCGTCGTAGGCCCGCGGTCGCTTTTCCTTGAGCGCCGCCTGATGCCACCGCGGGCCGAATTCACCACCGCCGCGGATATTGGCGATCACGTAGACGTGGCCCCGTTCGAGCCAGGCTGCGCCCGTGACGGCGCTGTAGCCGGGCACGAGCGGAATCTCGAAGCCGCCGTAGCCGTAGAGGAGCGTGGGCGTGGAGCCGTCGAGCGGGAGATCGGCCGGCCCGATCTGGAAATACGGAATCCGTGTGCCGTCTTTCGAGACGGCCTCGTGCTGCTCGACCGTCAGGCCATCCGCATCGAAGAAAGCGGGCGAGTGCTTGAGTTTCTCCGGAGCCGAAGCAGGCAGCGAGGCGGAGCCGAGCGCGAGCGTCGAGGGCTCGAGCGGGCTCGACGTGACGAGCCAACAGGCGTCTGATTCCATTTCGTCGACGGCCGTCGCCGAGGCGGTGCCGAATTCCGGTACGCCGGCCAGCGGCTGCCGGGCCCACGCGCGATCGACGAACGTGAGCGATTCCACACGGCTGCGCACGTTGTCGAGCGTGGTGATCAGGACGTGGTGCCGGGTGCCTGACCAGGCGACGAGCGACGTGCGGTCGGTGGGCTCGAAGAGCACATGCAGCCCGCGTTCACCGGCCAAAAACCCGTCGAAATCCCCGGCGAGCAGGCTCCCTGCCTTGTAGGTGACGCCGCCCACGGTCCAGTCGCTGCGGAGTTCGATCAAGAGCCACTCGCGGTGCACCCCGGCATTCGCATCGTCGGGCTTGGCAATCTTCACGAGTGCGCCATCACGGCGCACAAACAGCTCGTTCGTCCAAAACGTGACCTGCCGCTGCACGAAGTCGCGCTCGAAGCCGGGCGTGAGGTCGCGGTAGGCCACCACCCGCATATCGTCGGGCCGGCCCTCGTAGACGAGCGTCGCTGCGGCAAGCTGCGTGCCTCGCGTCCACTCGCGCACCGTCCGTGGGTAGCCAGACTTCGTGAGCGAGCCGGGGCCGAAGTCGGTGGCCACGAACAGGCTGCCGGCATCCCGCCAGGCGACCTGGCTCTTGGCCTCGGGCAGAGAAAAGCCACCGGCGACGAACGCTTTCGTCGACAGGTCGAACTCGCGCACCACGTCGGCATCCGCGCCGCCGCGGGAGAGCGACACGAGGCACAGGCGATCCTCGGGTTCGAGCACGCTGGCCCCGTGCCATACCCAATTTTCCTGCTCTGCGGCCGCGAGGGCATCGAGATCGAGTACGGTCTCCCAGGCCGGCTCCGGCTTCCGATACTCCTCGAGCGTCGTCCGCCGCCACACGCCCTTCGGATTCCGGGCATCCCGCCAGAAGTTGTAGAAGTGCGGGCCGATCTTCGACACCAGCGGGATCCGGTCCTTCGAATCGAGGATCGAGCGGGTGCGGGCCTCGAGTGCCGCGAAGTCTGCCGTCTCGGCGAGGGCCTTCACGCTCTCGACATTCCGCTCGCGCACCCACTCGAGCGGCTTTTCGCCGGTCACATCTTCGAGCCAGAGATGGGAATCGGCGGGCGGTTCGGCGGCGTGGGCGGTGTGCATGGGAGTGAAGCAGATGCCAAGGAAATAGATCCGTAGAAAGCTGAGAAGCAACGACGCGGCTGATAACAAGCAGAAACGGCGAGGCGAGGGGCTGCCCCTACCGTCGAGACGGCGTATGTGACCAGCGAAGCCATGGATG
>JBMLMS010000053.1:0-3040 GCA_049243925.1 Pirellulales bacterium | reverse complement strand
CGTGGGCGAGGTGCTGGTGTCGGAGTCGTTTCTGGCGAGCGATGCCCCGGCCGTGCGCGACCTCTTGCAGCGGCTGCACGAGCAACGCATCCCGGTGCGGCGCGTGGCGGCAGGCGACGAATTCGCCTGCGATCCCTGGTGCCGCATCCGCGTGCTGCATCAGGATGCATCCGCCACCGACGACAACGGCACGAGCCTCGTGCTCGCCGTCGAGGCGGCGGGCCGCCGTGTGCTGCTGCCGGGCGATCTCGAGGGCGAGGCGCTCGACCGGTTCGTGGCGGGTGATCCCGACGCCTGCGACGTGCTTCTGGCACCGCACCACGGCAGCGCCACGAGCCTGCCCGCCGATATCGCCCGTGCCACGCAGCCCGACTGGGTGGTGGTGAGCGGGTGCGGAGGGCATCGGTGGGGCATGGTGGAGCAGGCGTATGCGAAAGCCCGCGGCGCCGGCCCGCCGGCCGCAGTCGTGAAGACGAGCGGAGTTCCGGCGGAGGCAGCCGGGGCGGTGTCGGTGTCGCTGACGGCTTACGGCGTGACGCTGCGGCAGTTTCGCGCCGGCGCCTGGCACGAAATCGCTCCGGCGGTCAGGCCGCCACGGCCGTCTCGCGTCGCCACCGCCACCCGGCAGCGGCCAGCAGCGCCACATTCAGGAGCAGGAACGTGAAAAACTCCGTCTGCCCTCCCTGGCCGAATCCGTAGGAGTGCAGCCCGGCCCCGAGCAGGAAGTTGACGCCATACCACGACATGCCGATCACCGCCGCGCCGACGACCGCCCCGGCGGCCAGGCCGAAGTTGCCGATCCAGCCCGCATACCGGCCGTGCAGCACGACGAGATACGCGAGCAGCGAAACGAGCGCCCACACCTCCTTGGGATCCCAGCCCCAGAAGCGGCCCCATGACACGTCTGCCCACAGGCCGCCGAGGATCGTGCCGGCAGCGAGCAGCATCACGGCGACCTGCATCGCCTTGTAGATGAAGCCCGCCAGCTCTGCACAGGCCTCCGGTGGCTGGCTCGGCCGGCCCGCGCCGCCAGGGCGGTAGCGGCCGAGCAGGTAGTAGCCGAGCGACAGGAGCCCGAGCCCCCACGCCAGCGCCCCGGCCGCATAGCTCGACACGATCGTGAGCACGTGGATCGTGAGCCAGAAGTTGTCGCGCAACACCGGCTGGAGCGGGCTGAATGCCTTGCCGGGAATCGGAAAGAACCAGGCGATGAACGTGCCCGCGAAGGCCACCGCCGTGACCACGAGGCCGAACGACTTGCGGCCATAGACCTCGGGCAGCATGGCCGCCAGATGCCCGCCGCCCCACGACCGCGGCACCGTCACGAGCGACGCGATGGCCGTCAGCACCACGCGCGGCACATACCACACGGCCGGCGCCAGCATCGACAGCCCGACCACCCACACGACGAGGTTGTTGAGGTTGGGAATCGACCGGTCGACGTCGGTTTGTGGCAGGAGGTTGATGATCGTGCGGCCACCCGCCGCATACGGGGCGAGCGCGAGCACCCAGAGCACGAGCGCCGACAGCGCGATCCGGGGCAGAAGGGCGAGCCAGTTGGCGATCCCCGTGCCCTGCTCACCGGGGAGCGACGTTTTCCCGAGCATGGGCAGGGCCGTCATCCGCCAGGCCTCTCCGACGCCGCGGGCGCAGGCGGGCGCGAGGAGAAAACAGAGGCCCAGGATCGCGAGGAAGAAGGGTACGTAGATCACCGTCTCATACATGTTCGTGACGGGCGCCCAGCCGGTGATCGCCACGCGCGAGGCAAACGCCGCAGCCGTCCAGGACAGTTCGAACACGAGCAGCCCCACGCCGAGCCAGAACATCGGGGTGCGGGCGCGGCCGATCGCGACTGCGAAGGCGAACAGCGCGAGCAGGCTCGCCACCCACGACATCCGAAACGGATCGCTCTCGTTGTAGGAGACCTCGCGTCGGGTGCTGCCAGCCGCAGGGTAGGCGGTGTAGCGGAGCAGGTCGGCGTCGATCCTCTCCACGGGCAACTGGCGGCGCAGCGGCTCGACCGTCTCGCCGAGGTGGCGAAGGTCGGCGGCCAGACGGCCCGCCGCCTCGGCAGCGGCTTCGCTCCGCGTCGCCGTGGTGGCTGGCGTGCCCACCGCCTGCACGAGCCCGCCGAAGCTCGCCCGCACGGAGGCCACGCGATCGGCTGGCAGCCCGGCCAGCAGTGGCACCGGCGCGTCGAGCAAGGTCGAAAGCGCCACCCAGGGCGGCATGTCGTCTTCGGCATCGCGTTCGGCCTCGAGCGGCGCGGCACGAACCGCTGGCACGACGAGCATGCCGCCGCCATTGTCGTAAAGTGATTCGCCGAGCACCGCTACACGGTCGGCAAACCGGCGGGCACCGCGCTGGACTGCGCCGGGCAACGAGCTGCTCTCTTCGGCGAGCGCCGCCACGGCCGTCTGCACGGCTGCGAACTTGGGGGCGACGTCGGCCGTCGCGAATCGCGTCGACTCTCCGAGCGCTTCAGCCAGAGCGAGCAACGCCTTGTCGATGTCCTCTCCGCCGGCCTGGCCTCCCGCCGCGGCGAGCTGGGTCCTGAGCTTCCGCCATGCCCCGGCGGCCTGTTCGAAGAGCTGCACGAACCGCGAGCGCCCGATAGCGTCGTCGGCCGCGCGAAACGTCAGCTGTCGCCAGGCGACATAGGCTCGCCAGAGCTGGTCGATCTTCGCGTCGACACCCTCGAGCGCGAACTGGCCTCCGTCGGCACGTGCCGCCCGCCGCCGCTCGTCGATCTCCACGAGCCGCGCCCGCAGCGGTTCGCTGTCGGCGACGTCCGACGGGGCGGCATATTTGAGCCGCCGCATCTCTCCTCCCGTGGTCTCGAAGACGGGCAGCCCGAGGAGCTTCCGCACCTCCTCGTGCTCGGCGATCAGAAACGGCACGTCCTCCCAGGCCTGCGGTCTGGCGAGCCAGTCGAGGAGCAGCTCGTCGGCCTGCCAGCGCACGACGGCCTCGCGGGGGCCGGTCGCCAGCTTCGGCGCCTGCGTGTTGGTGATCGCCTCGACATGCCGCCGGGCGAACG
>JBMLMS010000052.1:0-3762 GCA_049243925.1 Pirellulales bacterium | reverse complement strand
AGGGCGGAGGCGAACGTCCGGCGAGACGGTACGGGGTAACCCCGAGCCGGCGCGGTTACAAAGACGGCAAGCGGGACGCTTGCCCCACACAGAGTACGGGGTAACCCCGAGCCGGATTGGGCGCGTTGATGTGGAGCCGGATGAAACTTCTGCTCACTCGCTCGAGATCGCTTCGAGGAGGTCGAGGCGGGCGGTGCGGCGGGCGGGGAGCCAGGCGGCGAGGGCCGTGACGGCGATGGCGGCAGCGAGGTTTGCTGCGACGACGCCGGGGCGGAACGACGGGCGGATCGGATGGCCGAGGAGCGGCTGGCTGGCCAGCTGGATGAAAAGGGCGGTGGCGAGGCCGCCGACAAGGCCGATCAGGGCACCCGAGATGCCGAGGAGCAGGCTTTCGAGCACCACCATGCGGGTCACCTGGCCGCGGGTCATGCCGATGGTGCGGAGGAGGCCGAGCGTGCGTTTCTTTTCGAGCACGTTCATGGTCACCGTGTTGGCCACGCCCAGGCTGCCGACCACGAAGCCGAGGCCGAGGATCGCCCACAGCGAGCCTACGACGCCGTTCACGATCCGGTCGATGAACGACTGCACGTCGGCGAACGACTTGAGCAGCAGCGAGTGCTCGTCGGCGATCCTGGTGAGCGGCTCGCGCAGTCCGGCGGCCTGGCCCGGCTCGGCGGTCACGAGCAGAATGTCGGCAACGGTCATGCCGAAGAGCCTCTGGGCCGCGGACCGCTCGAGGTGGATCGACGAGCCGCCCGACGTGTAGTCGACGACGAGCGCGGCGATCTTCACCGGCGTCGTGCGGCCGAACACCTCGACTGCGATCTCGTCGCCAGGCTCGAGCCCGGTGCGTCGGGCGAGCACGGTGCCTGCGGCGGCCTCGCCGCGGTCGAGGGCTGCCCGGAGGTCGGCTGCCGACGTGCCCACGGGCTCGACCGGGAGCGGACTTCCGGGCGAGATGTCGCGGGCCACAACCACACAGGCCACGCCCGCCACGCGGCCCGTCGCCACGCCGATTCCCTCCACGCTCTTGATGCCCGGCAGGGCTCGAACCTCGTCTTCGGCCGTGCGTGGATCGGAGCGTGTGGCTTCTTCTGCGGCGCTCACCATGCCCGCGTGGGTGAGCATCCAGTCGGCCCGCATCATGCGTCCATACCAGCCGAGCACGTCGTCGACGTTGTCGCGGATCGCATGGCCGAGCCCGATGCCGTTGCTGACGGCCACCACGAGCACGCCCGTGGTAAGTGCCGTGCGCACGGGCTGCCTGAGGATGTGCTCGAGGGCGAGCGTGCCTTCGATTTGAAAACGCTCCGGCACGGCGAGCGCGACCATGCGGGCCAGGGGAGGCATGAGCACCGGAGTCGTGGCCACGAAGGCGAGCATCATCGCGATGCCCGCGGGCACGGCCGCCCGCGGTGGCAGTGTCTCGAGGAGCACGAACATCATGATCACGGCGGCCACCGCCCACAGTCCGAGTGCGAGCAGGATAAAGCTGCGGGAGACGCCGCGCGGCGGGGGCGGGGCGCTATCGAGGCCTTCGAGCGGATCGACCCGCGTGGCTTCGCGGGCCGGCCACCAGGCGGCGGCAATGGCGATCAGCGTGCCGAGCAGGATCGAGAGCGGCACGACGGCCGGATGGACGAGAAGCTCACTGGCCGGAGCCTGGAGCGCCCGCGAGATGCCGGCCGAGATCGGACCTGCTGCCGCGAGCCCGAGCCCGGCGCCGACGATCGCCCCGCAGGCGCCCAGAATCGCCGCTTCGCGTGTGACGAACTGCCTGATCTGGCGGCCGGTGGCCCCGAGTAACCGCAGGAGCGAGAAGCCGCGCCGGCGCTCGGTGACATTCATGAGCATCGCGTTGCCGACGATGAACCACGCCATCGCGACGGTCAGCCCGGTCACGAAGTCGAGCCCGAGATCGGCCGAGTGCAGCACGTCTTCGGCCATGCTCGAACGGCCCGCGGGCACCTCGGCGAGCAGCGTGCCCGGCAGCTTCGCCGCCACGCGGGCGAGGGCCTCCGGCCGGCTCGCTCCGGGGGCGAGCACGACACGCACGCGGTCGACCATGCCCAGTGATCGCGACATGTCGGAGAGTGCCGCGATGTCGACGAACACACCCGCCCCTTCGGCAAACCAACGAGTCGACTCTCCCTTCGCGAGGCCCACGACCGTCAGCCGGGTGATCGTGCGGCGAGCGAAGAAGATCACGTCGTCGCCGATCGCCTTGCCGAGCCCGGCGGCGAGCCCGGCCTCGAGCACCACTTCGTCGGGGCCGATGCATGCCCGGCCCCCCGTAAGCTCGATCAGACCGGTGTCGACGAGGGAGGCGACGTCGACCCCCACGGCGATCTCGCGCACGCGTTTCTCGCCGACGCGGAGCAGCGTCGGCCGGTAGAAGAGCGGCACCACGGCCCGCACGCCGGCCACGTCGGCGAGCCGGGGCAGCGTTTGGATGTCGAACCGGCCGCCGCCGCGGGCTGAAACATCGATCGACGGCACCCCTTCGACGGCTGCGGTGAGCCGCCGATAGCCCGCCCGCGAGGCATCTGCCGACACCCAGGTGGCGACGACGGCCCCCACGGCCACCGCCACGCTCGCGGCCGTGGCCAATGCCCGTCCCGGCCGATTTCGCCACTGGCGGATCAGCAGACTGCCGAGCTTCATGCCGGGCGTGCTCCGGCGGTGTCCGATTCGATGACGCCATCGCGAATCCGGATCGTGCGGCCCGCAGCTGCCGCGATGGCCGGATCGTGGGTGACGAGAATCACCGTCTGCCGGCGCTCCGACACGAGCCGGCGTAGCAAGTCGACGACACGGGCTGAGTTCACCGAGTCGAGCGCGCCGGTCGGCTCGTCGGCCAGCACGATGGCCGGGCCGCTCACGAGCGCTCGGGCGATCGCCCCCCGCTGCTGTTCGCCTCCCGACAGTTCGTCGGGGCGGTGCGTCGCCCGATGTTCCATGCCCACCGCGGCGAGGGCGTTGGTCGCCGCCTCGCGCGAGACACGCTTCGCTGCCCCGTCGAGGACGAGCGGGAGGGCGACGTTTTCGAGGAGCGAGAGTTCCGGAAGCAGATTATAGCGCTGAAAGACGAAGCCGATCCGCCGTCGCCGGACGATCGCGAGTGCATCGTCGTCAAGGACGGCTAGATCCACGCCTTCGAGCAAGACGCGGCCCGCGCTGGGCCGGGTGATTCCGCCCAGCATGTGCAAGAGTGTGCTCTTGCCCGAGCCCGATGCTCCCGTGATGGCCACGAACTCTCCCGGCTCGATCGCGAGATCGATCCCCCGGACGGCCGGCACCCCGGCGTCACCGGTGGCAAACGTCTTTTCGAGATGCTCGGCTCGAAGAATCGGCACGCGAGGCTGGGCCCCATCTTGAAAGGTAAGGTTTCGGCAAAGCCCCCAATGTACCCAGCCCGCGTTTGGTCCGGCTGTGCAGGGTGCCGTTCGGCCCCGCCAGCCGGAATTCTGGAGCGGTTGTGCCGGATCTGCCGATCTCGAAGAGGAATTCGACGAGGCGGCCCCTGCCAGGAACGACGTCCGTGCACCCAGATCGACAACCCCTGCGACACACCCTTCGAGCGCTGGTGATCGCGGCCACAGGCTTCGCGACGGCACTGCCGGCCGGCGCCGAGGAATGGCCGCGACCCGCGGATGGAATGCGGGTCGCCGACCCCGGCACCACGCTCGTCGCGCCCCCCGACAACGCCCCCGCCGAACTGGCGGTGGACTTGCCGGCCGACATGATTCACGGGCCGAGTCC
>JBMLMS010000051.1:0-8825 GCA_049243925.1 Pirellulales bacterium | reverse complement strand
GGGTCAGTTCTTTTTCAGCGGCGAGATACATGGTGAAACTCCAGGAGACGGACGGAAAAGAGACGCGGTCCAAACGGCCTGCCGATCCCTGGCCTACCCGCCACGCCGGTGCCTGCGCGACAGCCCAACCATTCCACCATTCGTGTGGCGAATCAAGCTCGATGCGTGGCGATCAACCGGCGGCCTCCATCGATTTCGGACACTTCGGCCCCGTGCTGTGACCTTGCCTGTCGTAGCGGTCGTGCGGCACCGCTTGGGCCGGCCCGACGGGCCCCGTAGACTGGAGCCTGGCCGGCACAGGGGCCGCCGGAACAACGCCGCCATGCATCGAACCCACGACAATCACGCCACCGACGCCGATCCTCCGACCACGCTGCTCGAATCATTCGACAGCTGGGCACAACTGCTCCGCAACGGCGAGCCATCCGCCGCCTCGCTCGCGCCTGCCACGCCGGGCACCGCCGCGGGCGCCCCGGAAGCAGAACCCTATCGACCGATCCTCCGTCGGCAGCTCGCGCTCCTGCACGTGATCGACGACGGCCGCGACGACGGCGAGACGATCCGCCTCCGCAGCGACAGCCTGCTGATCGGACGCACCGACGGCGACGTGACGATCCCCCACGACATCACGATGTCGACTCGGCACGCGCTGCTCGAATACGCAGGTGACCACTGGAATCTTTCCGACGTGGGTAGCGCCGGTGGGACGTTCGTGCGGGTGCTCTCGGCCCGGCTCCACGACGGATCGTGCCTGCAGCTCGGAGCGACGCGGTTTCGGTTCGACGCCGTCGACGGAGAGGAACCCTACCTGGTCGAGCTCCAGCCGGAGGGCGACGGCACGCGGCATCCGTGCCGCGGTCGGCTCACGACGATCGGCCGGGCCGGCATGGGCGGCGACATCGGCATCGTCGATCCGTTCGTCAGTCCGCTGCACGCCGATGTGCGGCCGTCGGCGGGCGGCTGGCGAATCGAGAATCGCGGCCTGAACGGCCTGTGGGTGCGAATCACCGGGCCGATCAAGCTCGTGCATCCGGCGCAATTTCAGTGCGGTGAGCAGCGGTTCGTGTTCGTGCCGCTCGTGAGCTGAGCCCGCCTCCCCGGCTCCGCAGTCACTCGAGCAGCCAGTCTGGCAGCCGACGCACGCGGCCCTCGCGATCGACGCACACCACGACGGTGCGACCGCTGGCGATGATCGTCTTGTCGCGGACCACCTCGTAGGCGTGCTCGATGCTCGCGCCTCCGACCTTCTCGACGTAGGTCCTGACGACGAGCAGGTCGTCGTATTCGGCCGCGGCCCGGTAGCTGCACGACGCCTCCGACACCACGAGGAACAGCCCGGCCTCCTCGAACTGCCGGTAGGTGGCCCCCCGCCCCCGCAGCATTTCGGTCCTCCCGATCTCGAAGTAGGTGAGGAAGTTGGCGTGATGCACGCGTTGCTGGCCGTCGGTCTCCTGGTAGCGCACCCGGATTTCGGTCTCATGGGAGGCGAGTGCCAACGGTCTGCTCCTCGTGGCTGGCGGTTTACCGGACGGGGCCTTCGTTGACCGCCGCCCGGCGAAGACTCTATTCTTTGCCCGCGGTTGAAGGCAAAGCCCGTGGCCCCGGCGCGATCCGCGCCCGGGCCCTTGTTCCGGAGGCAGGCACGTGAGCATCGGCGACGAGGGTGAAGGCGGCACGGTCGGATTCGCCACGGCCCGCGGCCGTAATTTCCCCACGCTGCGGCAGTTCACGGTGTTTCTCGAAAACCGTGTCGGCCAGTTGCTGGAGCTCGTGCGGCGCTTCGACGGCTCCCGGGTCCGGATCGTCGCACTCTCGATCACCGATTCGGGCGAGTGCGCCTTCGTGCGGTTTCTGCTCAGTCATCCGGAACAGGGCCGCGAGATTCTGGAGCGAGCGGGGCTCGCGCTCATCGAGAGCGATCTGATCGGCGTGGAGCTTCCCGACGGCGATCAGCCGCTTCTCCGCATCTGCACGGCGCTCCTCCAGGCTGAGGTGAACATCATCCAGGCCTACCCGATTCTCGTGAGGCCACGCGGCAGGCCCGCGGTGGCACTGATGGTCGACAACACGGAGATGGGGCTGGAGACCCTCGGCAACAAGGGCTTCACGATGATCACCGAAGGCGACCTCGACGAGAACGAGTAGCAGGCTACTCGAACATTCCGTCCGGCAGCCCCTCGACCTGGCGGACGACGACCTTCTGGATCGACTCCCAGGCGACGGCCGTCAGCGTGACTGTGCCGTCGGCGGCCTGGCTGGCGAACAGGCCGTGCGTGCCGCGCGACCACCGGGCCTCGTACCACTCAGGCAGGATCACGCCGCCACCGGTGAGATGCAACTCCACCACCCCGCCATGCCCTCGCTCGAGCCACAGCCGGGCCACGAGCTGGGCCGTGGGGTTTTCCACGATGGTCGTCTCGTCGGGCCCGGCGAACTGCTCGGGGGCGTAGCCAGCCACCACGTCTCCCACGCCACTTCCGCCGCCCGTGACCGACTCTCCGCCCGCATCGTTGATCTCAATGGCCACGTCCTCGACGGCCGGCGGGGCGACGCTCGCCCCCTCGAAGAGATTGGCAAACTGATCGGCGGCGGGAGCGTCGGGAGCCGGGGTGGCGGCAGGCGTTTCGGCAACCGCCTCGGCAGCGACAGGCTCAGGCAGGGGGGCAGGGGCCGCATCGACGGCCGGCTGGGCCACTATCGCCGGCTTCGGCTGCCCGGCCAGGGGAATCACGACGGCGATGCCGCACTTCGAACAGGTGCCACGCTTGCCGGCGAGCTTGGCCGGCACGTTGATTCGATGGCCGTTGTCGCACTGAAACGTGATCGTGCCACTGCCCGCCTTGGCGTCGGCCCGCGGCACGATTCTCGTCTTTTCCTCCGACATCGCTCGGCTCCCACAGTCCGCCGGCGCGGCCAC
Source organism: Pirellulales bacterium (assembly GCA_049243925.1). Taxonomy (GTDB): domain Bacteria; phylum Planctomycetota; class Planctomycetia; order Pirellulales; family UBA1268; genus RGVT01. The sequence continues at coordinate 5,908 of JBMLMS010000051.1, read as the reverse complement.
GCCACGCGTCGCGGCAAGTCTACCGTGCAAAGCCGCACCTTGACGGGGCGGCCGCAGGCTCTGACACTGCGAGCGTTCGGCGCCCGTGGCCGATGCCGAGGGCAGATTGCCCCGGTTTTCCCGGTTGTTCGGGTGATGCCATGCCGATCCAGGTCGTCTGCCCCGGCTGCAAGAGCCGGTTCACCGTCAGCGACCAGTTCGCCGGACGGACGGGGCCGTGCCCCAAGTGCAAGCAGTCGATCACGATTCCGGCTCCCGCTGCCAAGGCGGTCACGATCCACGAGCCCGAGGCACCGGCCGCCAGTTCGCAGGGATCGGGCCGTGTTCCTCTGGCGCCGATCACGAGCACTGAGCGGCCCGTGTCGACGCTCCAGTTCGTCGTGGTCGCCGTGGGCGCGGTCGCCAGCCTGATCTTCGCAGTCCTCGCCCGTGTGGCCTGGCAGCCCGGGCAGGCTCCGCAGTGGGCCCTCGCTGCGGCCGCCGTTCTCCTCGCCTTTCCCTGCGCGGCCATCGGATATCGCATCACCCGCAATCGCGAGCTCGAGCCATACCGCGGCCGCTCGCTCGCCATGCGGGTGACGATCTGTGCGCTCGTCTACGCGGCGCTCTGGGGTGTGCGGGCGCTGGTGCCGGCCGAGATGACCACCGAGATGTGGCAGTGGCTCTATGTGGCGCCGATCTTCTTCGGGATTGGCGGCCTGGCATCCCTCGCCGCTTTCGATCTCGACTGGGGGGCGGCCGTCGCCCACTTCTCGCTCTACGTGCTCGTCACGGCCACGCTCCGCTGGCTGGCCGGCTTCCCTCCGATCTGACATGCCCTGCGATTCTCTTCCCGAACTCCGTGCCCTCGACTCGAGTGGCGACGGCCTGCGCATCCCGCCCGACGTCACCGTGCCGCTCACGCCGCGGGTGCGGGCCCTGCTCGACCTGCCGCTCCTGCGGCGTCTGGCCCGAATCAGCCAGCTCGGTCTGGTGGCGCTCGTCTACCCGGGCGCGGTGCATTCGCGGCTGGAGCACTCCCTGGGCGTGTATCGCCTGGCACTCGAATTCCTGGCCCGCCTGCGGCACGACCCCCGCTTCGCGGCGACGGTGAGCGAGGCCGATGCCGCCGCATTCGTCGTGGCGGCGCTCGTCCACGACGCGGGCCACTGGGCCTATTGCCACCCGCTCGAAGACATGGGGCTGCCCGAACTCCCGCGGCACGAATCGTTCGTCCGCCGGCTCCTCAGCGCGCCCGACACGGCCGCCGTGCTCGAGGGCGAGTGGGATCTCGACCCGGGCCGAGTGGCGGCGCTCATCGAGGGCTCGGCCGTCGATCCCGCCGGCCGGCTCCTGCATTCGCTCCTCTCCGGTCCGATCGACGTCGACAAGATGGACTATCTCTCCCGCGACAGCCTCCATGCCGGTGTGCCGTATGGCAGGCACTTCGACCAGGAACGCCTGCTCGCGAGCCTGTGCGTCGATGCCTCGGGCACGGCTCTGGCCATCACCGACAAAGGCCGCACCGCGGCAGAGCTGATGGTGTTCGCCCGCTATGTGATGTTCAGCGAGGTGTATTGGCACCATGCCGTCCGGGCAGCCACCGCCATGCTGCAGCGGGCGGTGTGGATCGTGCACCCGACGCTCGTGCCGGAACACCTCAGGCAGTGCGACGACCATGCCTTCGCCGACTGGCTCCTCGCCGCGACCCACGGCACGCCTGCGGCGGAGCTCGCAACCGGCTTGTTCGGTCCCGTGCGCCGGCTCGTGAAGCGGGTGGCCACCTTCGACGCCCTCCACCAGCCAGCCGTGCATCGCGCCCTCGCAGGCCGGTCGTACGCCACGACGGTCGCCATCGGCGCACGGCTCGCCGACCTGCTCTCGGCTCGAACAGGCCTCACCATCGCTCCGCACACGCTCCTGCTCGACGCACCGCCGGCCGAACGGGAGATCGAGTTTCGGCTCGACGTCCGCGAACGGCCCCGTGCGGGCCAGACGGGCCCGATCTGGCGACAGCTCGCCGACCTGTCCCCTGTCGTCCGCAGCCTCGCCCACGAGCAGTTCGATCATCTCGTGAAGCGTGCGCGGATCTTCGCACCTGTCGACGTGGCGGCCACGCTCGCAGCACTACCAGACCTCGACCGCCTCGTGCTCGACGCCTGTCAGGGCGTCGATGCATCGGGAAACCGCAGCGGCTCCCCGGGCTGAGCCGCAGAGCTCGCAGCGGGCGTCGGAGCGTCTGCACCGGGCTGCACGAGCACGCTGACCGTGCCATCGGCGGCCGGCTCACGGCTGGCTGCCGATCCCGCGATCGCCCCGGCCTGCTTCGGCACCGGCGCCTCGTAGGCGGTGCGGGCCACGTCGCGAGCGCCGTCGGCGGCCGTCGGCGCGGTGGGCTTCGCCTCAGCAGCGGGCTTCGCCTGAGCAGCCGCCTGGGCCGTCGCAGCGGGCTTTGCTGGAGCAGCAGCCGGGGCCGGCGCGACGGGCTGGGCCGGAGCAAGAGCCTGGGCCCTGGCCGAAGCCTGCGCTCGCTCGCGGTCGAGGGCCGCCAGGGCCCGAGCGATGCGCCGCTCAGCCCGCACCACGGGTCCGCGGACCGGCCTCGCCTCCACTGCTCCTGACATACCGACGACCGAGGCCATGGCCAGCCCGATCGCCGCCCAGCATCGGCCTTCCGACGATCCGTTCACCGAGCCTGTCATGTGATCCCTCACATCCGTGGTTCGTGGTCCCTCACCGCACCTCGACGCCGAGCCTACTTGGCCGCGGCTCCGGGCAGCTTGCCCTGTTTCAGGAGTTCTCCGAATGTCGGCGCCCCGTCGGCACTCGGCATGGCCGCGACGGTGTCGAGCGCCTGGCGGATCTTCTCCGGATTCTTCTTGTCTTCCTTCTTGTCGAGCAGGTCGGCGAGTGCGTTGCCGTAGGAATTCCGCTCCTTCTTGCTGCTGCCGACGTGGCACACGTTGCACTTGGCAGTTTCCACTTCGGCCACGAGCGCCTTGTCGTTGGCATCCGCGCTGTCGGGCTTCACGTAGACGGCCTTGAACTCGTCGAAGAACTCCTTGATCGCGAAGGCCGGGCGGGATGAAGCCCCGACGACCACGACCACCATCGCTCCGAGCATCACGCCCCAACGGTTGCTTCCAAACATCGATGCACTCCCAGGATGTCAAACCATTCCATGCCCACACGGGGCCCACGGCCACGGGCCGCAGCAACTACTAGAACGCGCAACGGCCGCCGATGTCAAGAATCGGGATCGTCGGACCACCAGGCTTCCACGTCGGCCTCGATCTTCGTGGTATGCACGAGCGGCTGCCCGGACGACGCGTAGTCGATCTCGACCCGCTCGGCGACTCCGTCGATCCTGCGAAAGACACTGCTCCCCTCGTAGCGGCTCCCGCCATCCAGCCACTCCACGGCGCTGCGATAGCGGTCGGGCTCCTCGATCCCCGTCTGCTCCACGAGCGCCCCGCCGTCGGGCACGGCGAAGCGGCAGGCATCCGCCATGACCCGTAGGCCTGGCAAGGCCGGCCGCGCCGGCGAGTCGATCAGCCGGACGAACCCACCCCGGCACGCAAACACGGCGTCGGCGAGCGCGAGCCGCACCGACGGGCCCGGCCCCGTCGCCCGGGCGCCTCCCTCGGCCACGAGAAACGCGCCCGCCACGCCGCAACTGCCCCCGGCCCAGGCCACGTCCACATCGCGATTGCCGGCGACACGGAACACGTCGCCCATGCCACGGACGACCGTCCTCGTCAATCGCACCTCGCTCGGCGACGAGCCGTCGCCCATGCCCTCCGCGATGCGCACGAGCGCCGCGGCGGCGATGTCGGATGCCACGCCGTCGCCGCTGCCACGAATCTCCAGACGCATGTCTTCGCACACGAGCGCCGCCCCGGGGCCGAGCGAGAACAGCGCGTCGTCGGCCGTAAACTCGCTCGTCATCAGGACGACAGCCGTGCGTTCGATCGTCAGCGTGCCCGAGACGATCGACCAGGCAGCCGAGAGCGGGTCGCGCGAGCCGGTCTCGGGCAGCGGGCCCTGGAGACGGACCGCGGGCACGTGGCCTGCCGCCGCCCGCACCGTCAGGCCGATGCCGGCGAGTCGCAGCGCCGGCTCGTCGCGCATGCCGTCGTAGGCCAGTTCGATGACATCGCCGGATCGCGCCCTGCGCAAGGCCTCGGCGAGCGATGGCGTGTCGCGGTCTCCCACCGGCACGTCCACCACCCGCCATGGCACCGCGTCTCGAGGGATGTCCGGGGCGGCGCCCGCCTCGGTCGGCAACGCCTCGGTCGTCGCCTCGCTCTGGCCGACCGGACGCCGGGCCGCCGGAGAGGTCCACCACAGTCCGCCGACGATCGCCGCCAGCCCGGCGAGCGGCAGCAGCCAGGGCAGGATCGACGCGGGCTTCGGCCCCACGTCACCGACCGGCTCGACAGCGGCCACCGTGCTCGACCGCGAGGCCGACACGTCGATCTCCTCGTCTTCGGCCACTCCAAGCAGCTCGGCGATCAGCTCTGCGGGCCGCTGAAAGCGGTCGGTGGGATCCTTGGCCATGAGCCGGGCGATGGCGGCGGCAAACCGTCGCGGCACGTCGGGCCGCAGGGCTTCGACGGCCGGTGGCTCCTCCTGCTGATGCGACAGCAGTTTCTGCACCATGGTGCCGTCGGCGAACGGCGGCCGGCCCACGAGCATGAAGAAGATGGTGCAGCCGAGTGAATACAGATCGCTCCGCACGTCGGCCGACCGCGGGTCGCGGGCCTGCTCGGGCGAGATGTAGTCGAACGTGCCGAGCGTCATGCCGCTCGTGGTCAGATCCTGATCCGCCTCCACGTGATGCAGCCGGGCGAGGCCCATGTCGACCAGCCGGGCACGGCCCGCCGGTGTGATGATGATGTTGGAGGGCTTGATGTCGCGATGCACCACGTCGCGGTCGGCAGCGTGCTCGAGCGCGTCGGCCAACTGAATGGCCACGTTGAGCGCACGGCCCACGTCGAACGGCCCCTCCGCCCGCACGAGGTCGCGCAGATTCGTGCCCTCGATGAACTCGAAGACGATGAAGTGCCAGCCGTCTTCCGAGCCGACCGCATGCACACGGCCGATGTTTTCGTGATCGAGCCGGGCCGCCGATTGCGCCTCGTTGCGAAACCGCCGCAGCATCTCCTCGTCGGCCGACTGTTGCCGCGAGAGCACCTTCACCGCGACCACGCGATCGAGCGTGGTGTCGAGCGCCCGAAAGACGGCGCCCATGCCGCCGCCGCCCACGAACTGCTCGAGCTGATAGGCCCCCAGTCGGCGGCCTTCGAGCACGCGGCCGATCTCCGCCATCGACAGGGGCCCGACAGGCGGCTGCCCTGAGATCACGGTGGCATCGGCACCGGCGGCCTGCGATCGGCTGGAAGACTCTCGGGAAGAAGCCATGGCGGCGACCCTACCACCGCCGCGCGCATGCGGTCAAACGGTGGTGAGCTCGAAGAGCGCCTCGATCTCCACAGCTACACCGGACGGCAACGACGCGACGCCGACGGCGCTCCGCACGCCGATCCCCGCAGTGCGGCCCCAGAGCTCCGCGAACAGTTCGCTGCACCCATTGAGCACCTGCGGGTGCTGCTGGAATTCCGGGGTGCACTGCACCATGCCCAGCACTTTGACGACACGCTGCACGCGGTCGAGCGAGCCCACCGCCGCGATCACCGTGGCGAGGAGGGCCAGCGCCACCTGCCGGGCAGCGGCCCGGCCCGCATCGACGTCGAGATCGGCGCCCACCCGGCCCGTCACGAGCCCGCCGTCGGGCAGGAGCGGGAGGTGGCCCGAGCAATACAGAAAGTTGCCCAGCATGAGGCTCGGCACGTAGGCCCCGATCGGCTTGGGGGCGGAGGGCAGCGTGAGGCCGAGGTCGACGAGCCGCTGCTGCGGAGTCGGGAGC
>JBMLMS010000050.1:4040-10220 GCA_049243925.1 Pirellulales bacterium | reverse complement strand
CGCGTGGCCGGCGGCACCTTGGCGACGCGGCCGTCGAGCCGCGGCACCGGAAACTCGGGCGCCACGACGCCGGCCGCGAGTGGTCCGGCCCGCCCTTCGAGCACGGCCTTCACGGCCGGCAGGCCCCAGAGAAACATCACGACCGAGAGCACGGCCCACGGAGCCCAGGCCCAGGCCACGCGAGCGGCCGGATCGCGTGTGCTCGCCTCGGCCCGCGCACTCATGCTCCAGCCGTCACCATGCCGCCACGTCTGCCGTGGCTGCCAGCCGCACAGGAACAGCGCCAGCGCGATGAGGCTCACCACGCCTCCCACCACATCGACGAGCGTCGCCCCCACGAAATTGGCCATCGCGAACTGCACCCCTGCGAACGACGCGCCGCACACGAGCACCGCTGGCCAGACGCCTGCAAGCCCGCGCCAGCCCGCCATCGCCACGACCATCCACGCGGGCACGAGCAGTGAGAAAAACGGTAGTTGCCGGCCGGCCATCGCCGAGATCGCCTGCTCGTCGAGGCCGGTGACCTTCGCGAGCGTCACGATCGGCGTACCCAGGCCGCCGAACGCCACGGGCGCCGTGTTCGCCAGAAGCGCGAGACAGGCAGCCTCGAGCGCAGGAAAGCCCGCGCCCACGAGGAGCGCAGCCGAGATCGCCACCGGCGCACCGAAGCCTGCCACGCCCTCCAGAAACGCCCCGAACGAAAACGCCACGAGGAGCGCCTGGAGCCGGTGGTCGGCCGTGAGCCCCATCACCGACCGCTTCATCACGTCGAGGGCCCCGGCTTCGACCGAGAGCCGATAGAGAAACATCGCCGTCACGATGATCCAGCCGATCGGAAACAGTCCGAACGCCGCACCGTAGATGGCTGCCGCCCCCGCCGCATCGGCCGGCATCCCCACGACGCCGACGGCGATCCCCAGCGCCGTAGCCAGGCCCGCGAGCGCCGCCCGCGGTGCCGACCAGCCAGCCACCGCAAGCAGGCCCAGGAGCACGACGAGCGGCAGCGCCGCCACGAGCGTAGAGAGCAGGGGCGAGCCGAGCGGGTCGTAGACGTGCGACCAGACCATGCGGCGTCATGCCCTGAGCGTGTAGTCAGACGACAAGCATCGTCACCAGGGCGGCCAGCCCCACGGCCACGAGCGCGTAGCCCATGTAGCGGGCGATAGCTGGACGCTCGGTGTAGCGGTAGTCGACATCGCCGATCGCTCGCAGCACGTGGCGATGCTCCCAGATCCCGGCGAGCGTCGCCGCGATCCCGAGCACGATGAGCGTGGCCCCTGCCACACGGGTCTTGAACAGCGAGAACCCAACGAGATCGCCATCGAAGCCCAAGGCCGCCTGCCCCAGCCGCTCGATGCCGAACCCAAGCGAGATCATCGCCAGGCTCGTGCGGATCCAGGCCAGGAGCGTGCGGTCCGCCGCCTCGCGGTTACGCTCCCGGGCCAGTTCATTCGTGAGTGACGTATCTCGGTCAGGCATGAGGCAAGAATAACACGAACGTAGGACAGGCTTCAGCCTGTCATGAATACCGACAGGCTGAAGCCTGTCCTACTCGACGTCCACGGCGATGCTTGCCGAGTGGGCCGAGAACTCCGGGGCGTAGCGGCTCTGGATCGATGCAAACCCGCTCGACCCGCTGCCGCGGTGCGTGGCCCGCAGCGAATACTCGAACACGTGCGTGCCCCGCGGCAGCCGCTCGAAGAAAAACTGCATCGAGGCGTCGCGTACCGCCGCATACCAGCCCACGCCATCGCCCCAGCGCCAGCCTGAGAGCACATCCACCGGCTCCGTGAGGCTCGGCCGGTGATCCGCCAGCTCCAAAAACTCATAGTCGCGGTCGCTCGTCACCACGAGCCGCACCACGAGTTCATCGCCAATCGTGAGCGGCGTCCCTGCATCGAGCGGTTTTCCGGCGGCCACGGGCTCGAGCGTCGGCCCCGCCTTCGTGAACCGCTTCACGAACAGCTTCTTCTCGATCGCCAGTTCCTCACGGCCCGCCGCCGGCACGTGCGCGATGTCGTCGAGATACTGCCAGTGGATCCCGCCCCAGGCGATTCCCTTGTCGGCCTTCTTGATCGCGACGTCGGCGAGCCGCGGCGTGATCTCGCGCCGCGTGAACCGCTCCTCGAAGAAGCCCGTGCCAGCCTCGATCGCGCTCGGCTTCACTGCCTCGCCGCCCACGGTCACGGTCACAGTCTCCTGCGAGGCGAGCAGGTCGTCGCCCCGGCCGAGGAGCGCCGCCACGGCGTCGGCCGTGGCCCGGTTGCCTTCCCAGCGGCTCGTCCGCTTCTGTGAGAGCAGCCATGCCTTCAGCCCCTCGACGGCCGCCGCGTCGCCGGCCACCTCGTCGAAGGCCTCGATCATGATCGACTGCGTCTCGATGGGCGCGCTCGCCCAGCTCCACCACACCGGATGCGGATCGCGCCACCACATCCCCTGCCAGTTGCCCACGTTGAAGTCCAGCTTGCCGTCGAGCCCCGTGCTGCGCTGCTTGAGGCTATCAATGATCGAGAGCGCAGTCTGCTTGTCGCCGGCTCGCTTGAGCGCAATCGCCAGGTGCCCCTGCGAACGGCGGTGGTCGATCTTCATCCAGCGTTTCTTGCCCACGTCGAGCCCCCATGCGTGCGCCTCGGCCGCCGGGCCGGCGAGCGGCACGTCTTCCTTGAAGAAGCTGCGGGAATAGAGCGCAAAGGCGCCGATCGGCGTGAGCACGGGTTCCTCCACCTTCTCCGCCCATCGCTTCTCCTCGACGAGCCGGTTATCGAGCCAGCCGATCGTGCCCACCGCCGGCTGCACGTCGATCTCGACGCCGCTCGCCCGCAGCCGGCCGAAGCCGGCGATGATCCCGAGCGTGACCGAGTCGCACGTGCCCCCTCCCGGGAACCACGGCCAGCCACCGTCGGCATTGCGGAGCGTGTCGAGCCGTGTGAACGCCGCCTGGACCTCGTTCGCCGCGCGATTCGCGTCGAACAAGAGCGCGATCCTGGCACGTGCTTGCTGCTCATCCACCGCCTCCCGCACCCACGGCGTCTCGGCGAGGAGCGTCTTCATGAGGTCCGTGTTCTTCTCCAGTGGGCTTTCCAGGGCCTTCGTGCCCTTCCACTGCTCGAACACCTTCGCGATCCGCGGGTCACGGGTGGCGAGGTGCCGCGCGAGGCTGTTGGCGTAGAGCCGCGTGAAGAGCGTTTCGGTGCTTTCGTCGCTCTCCTCCATGATCGCCGGCAGGGCAAGCACGGCATACCAGGCCGGATTCGACGCCGCCTGGATCACAAGCGACTGGCTCTCGATCGTGTCGGCCGGCTTCGCGAGCCGCTCGACCACGATCCGCTTCTCACCCGGCCCGCGCACCGTGATCGGCACCGTCTCGGCCACAAGCACCCGGCGCGGCAGCACCGGCAGCATTGCTTCTTCACCATCGCTCGCTGCCCCAGCTGAGCCCGTGGCCAGATACCGCAGCGTCTCGGTGCCGTCGGCGACTTTGACGGTGAAGAACACTGGCTTCGACTCACCGGCCGCGAGATCGAACGCCTGCGACTGTGACGTCGCCACGAGCTCGTTGCGGCCCACGCCCGTGCGGGCATCGGTGAGCTCGAACCGCACCTGGCCCGTGAGCCGGCCTGTGGACTTATTGCTCACCTTCACTGGGATCTCGACCACGTCGCCTTCTCGCAGGAAGCGCGGCACGAGTGGTTCGACCATCAGGTCCTTGGCTGCAATGCAGGTGTCTGACAGCACGCCGCTGCGCAGGGCAGCGTCATGGGCGAGCGCCTTGAACTGCCACGTGGTGAGCGTGTCGGGCAACGTGAACTCGAGTGTTACGATGCCGCTGGCATTCGACGTGAGCGTGGGCAGGAAAAACGCCGTCTCGGCGAGGTTCTTGCGCGGGGGAGGCGGAGCAGCCGCGTTGCGTGGGGGTTCCGCCGGTGGCGCTCCCCCATTGCGCGCCTCGCCGTCCTTGTCTTGCCCCTTCCGCAGGATGCCGTTGGTCGGCACGCCGTCGGCCATCATCGCCTCTGCCGGCGCGGCCGCCATCGCCATGGGCATCGGCATGCCGCGGTGCCGCCTGCCTCCGAAAGCGCCCATCCAACGGGCTTGCGATCCGAATGGCTCGCGGAGGTGCCGGTAGGTCATGTCGACCGGCTCATACCGCGTCTCGAACTGCCCGAGGATCTGATTGAGCAGCTGCCCCGCGTTTGTGAACGCCGCCACGCGCTGGTCCGATTCGCGGCGCAACAGTCCCTGCAATCCACCCGGCCATTCGTGCGCGGCCAGGGCATCGAGCGATTGGTCGTAGAGCGTGGCCACCATCTCGGCCACGGCCGGGGCCGCCGGTCCGGCGAGCGGGTCGGCCGCGGTCATGATCTTCGCCCGCCACACCTCCTGCTTGCCCGGCTCCACCCGCCGCGTGAACCGTTCCCATTCGATCGCGAGGCTCTTGTTCGTCCACGGCACGTCGATCGTGAGCGTCTGCGCCTGCAGCCGGCCTTCGTGTACGAGCCAGGCCCGCACGGTGAACCCGCCGCGGTCGTCGTCGCCCACCTTCACGCTCACCGGCCACTGCGTTCGGCCCGGCTCCGTCCAGAACCGCGCGAGCGTCTTCCCCGCCCGCGACACCTCGACGAGCGCCCGACCCCGGTCGTAGCCCGTGCCCACGAGCGCCTTGAACTCGCTCCCCGGCTGGGCGACGAGTTTTTCCGCCACGAGCACGAGGGGACGTTTCACGGCATAGCGGGTGGCGGTCGGATCGAGCACCTCGATCGTGTGCCGCGCCTTCACGGGCGGCGCATCGCCGGCCGCTGGCATGACGAACTCGGCCCGATAGATGCCTGGTGGCAATGACGCCGTCACGGCCACTTTGCCGGTGGCCCGATCGGTCGAGACCTGCTGGGTGAAGACCACCTCACCTGTCTCCCACGACTCGACATCCGTGGGATCGACCGGCCGCGGGGCCGGCTTGGCCGTCACAGGCCTGCCCCTGCCACGCCGGCGCGGCGCGACCGGTTGCGGGCCATCCATGAACAGGCTGCCTCGCGGCACCTTCTCCGGCTGCACGAGCTTGACGACCGTGAGCGTGCCCGACGCAGCCCGCGGCTGGCCGTCGAGCGCGTGCGTCGCGAGCGTGATCGGCACGGCCGCCGGCTTGCCATCGGCAGCCACCTGCCAGGCCTCGGCCGACACACTCGCCTCGAATGGTGCGAAGCCGGCCGACACTCGCCGCTCGTCGCTCCGCGTCTCGCCGCCCGAGTCGGTCACGTCTGCCGTGACGGCAAACGTGAACACGGGCGCGCTCTCCTTCGGCACCGAGCGGTCGGGCTTGGCCGGAAACGTGATCGTGAACGCGCCATTCGCGTCGGTGACGGCCGTGCCCCGTGCGATCCGCGCCGCCTCGCCGCCCAACGGCAGCCCCGGAAAGAACCAGCGGCACCACGGCGGAAACCGCACCTCGCGCTCCACCCGCCAGCGGACCTTCGCGTTCGCCACCGGCAGGCCGGTGTAGGTCGTGGCCGTGCCAGTGAGCGTGACGTCGCGATCGAGCACGACGTCGCCGGTGGCCGCGGCGAGCGTCACCTGAAACTTGGGCCGCTTGTATTCCTCGACCCGCACCGCTGCGACGCCCGTGGCCCCCGCCCCCTCGGCGAGGATCGTCCACTGGCCCGGCAACGCACCCGTCGCGATCGGAAAGTTGCCGTGGAACGAACCGTTGGCGTTCGTCGTGTGTTCCAGCCGTGCCGTCTCCCGGCCGTTCGCATCCCGCAGCACGGCCGACACCTTTTGATTGGCGAGCGCCGCATACTGTTTAGTCGTCGGATCGGCCGAGCAGAGGATGCCCTTGTACAACACGATCTGGCCGGGGCGATGGATGCCCCGATCGGTCATGAGCACGATCGCGTGGTGGGCGGCCGCGTCGTCGTGCTGCCAGACGTGCGTCGGCTCGGTGGCAGTGGCATGGTCGCGGCCGTCGAGCCGGGCCTTCGCGTGGAGGAGCACCTGCCGGCCCTGCACTGCAGGCAACGCAAACCGGCCGTCCCGGTCGGTGGTAGCGGGCGCACCGGCGGCGAATCGTGGCGGGTGCCGCGCTTCTTCCTGCACGAAGGCCTGCACGCTGGCATTGGCGATCGGCTCCCCGGTGGCCACGTCGACGACGTATCCCGCGAGCGGCTCTCCCTTCCGGCTGCCGCC
>JBMLMS010000050.1:0-3940 GCA_049243925.1 Pirellulales bacterium | reverse complement strand
CCGGCCGTCACGCGGGCCATCCAATCAGCCTTTACGATCCGCACGTGTGCCGTGTCGAGGTTGCGCGCGGTGATCCGGATCACGGGCCACGGCGCAGCCCACATCCGCTCCGTCTCCACGACGAGCGACTTCGCCTCGATCTCCATGATCAGGTTTTTGCAGAGTGCGCCGGCCGGTGTGCCGGGGTGGGCCTTCACGCCCTGCTTCGCGAGATCATGAGCCTCCCCGAGTTCGCCCGCCTCACGCGCGAGGCCTGCGAGGTGAAACCGCGCGAGCGTGGCGGTCTCGTGATTCCCGGCCCGCTCGATGAAGGCCTCGAGCGCCGTCTCTTTCTTCTGGGCGAGGTCGTCGCCAACCGCCGCTCCACTCGCCCACAGGATCCGGTCGAGATCGGCGGCGAAAAACGCGGTGCGGTCGGCAGCGGACGAGTGAAACGCGAGCAGGTCGCGATAGAGCCGGGCTGTTTCGATGAGCGGTGAACCGCGGTCGGTGACGGCTGGATCCTCCTCCGGCTTCCAGGCGAGAAACTGCTCGGGCGTGCCGAGGGCGGGCGAATCAGCTGCGAGTTCAAAGACGTCTTCGGGCTCGACCACGCCCCGCTCGCCCGACGTGGCGAATTCGAGTGCCTCGCGCACGATCACGTCCCACACCGTGGGCCGGTAGGCATCGGGCATCGAGCCTGGGGCGATGAGCGCGGTCCACTCAGCCACAGGCAGTTTTTGCAGCGTCGCAGGCTCGGCAAGCGCCGCGGCAAATCGGCGGCGGATCTCCCCCACGATCGTGGGCAGGTCCCACGAGGCGATCGTCGTGAGATCGCTCGCCGTCGTCGCCCCCGTTGTGCGCTGGGCAAACCGCCAACGGTTCTGCTGGAAGAAGCCCCAGGTCCAGTTCGCCTGGATCGCCTGGAGCACGGCCTGCGTTTCGGGCGGCGCCTTCTCGATCGCAGCGGCCAACTGCACGAGCCGCTCGGGGTCGTCGGGCGGTCGGTCACCCGTCGCCGTGAGCACTCGCGTGGCGATCGCCCGGGCAGCCTCGGCCCATGCCTTGTCCTTCACGGCGGCCTGCTCGACGCCCGCAAGCACCTCCCCGGCGGTCTTCGGCTTTCCCTCGTCGATCGCCTTTTCGACCTGCTGCCAGATCGCCGCCCGCGGCCCGGCGGGAGTGTCGTCGCCCCGTGCTGCGCGATACCCCATGCCGATGCCTCCAAGAACCACCACGATCCCGGCCAGCGCGGCCGGACCACACCACGAAGAACACCTGGATCCCGAACGCATTGCCCCGGTCCTCCGGTCGGACGACTGTCACGAACCGCCAAGTCTATGCGGCCGGCCGTTTCCCGTACCATGAGCCCGTTCGAAAAGTGTCCTCGGGAGTCGTGCCATGCGATGCCTCCGCAGTCTCGCGCTTCTGTTCGCCGGAATCACGGCGATCGCCCCCTGTTCGACACTCCAGTCCGCACTGCACGAGCCACGCGATGTCGTCGTCTACGGCGGCTCCTCGGCGGCCGTGATCGCGGCGGTCCAGGCGAAGCGCATGGGCAAGTCGGTGGTCGTGGTCTCGCCCGACAGGCATCTCGGCGGGCTCTCGAGCGGCGGCCTCGGCTGGACTGACACCGGCGACAAGGCCGTGATCGGCGGCCTGGCCCGCGACTTCTACCACCGCGTGTGGAACCACTATGAGCAGCCCAAGGCCTGGCGCTGGCAGGAACGCGCCGCTTACGGCAACCGCGGCCAGGGCCACGCGGCCGGCGACGGCGCGGCCAGGACGATGTGGGTCTTCGAGCCACATGTCGCCGAGCGGATCTTCGAGGCGTACGTCGCGGAGAACGGGATCGAGGTCGTTCGCGACGAATGGCTCGACCGGGAGCGGGGCGTGCGCAGGGAGGGTGGCCGGATCACCGCGATCACCACGCTCGCCGGCAACACATACCCGGGAAAGATGTTCATTGACGTCACCTACGAGGGTGATCTGATGGCGGCGGCCGGCGTCGAATACCACGTGGGCCGCGAGGCGAATTCCGTCTACGGCGAGGAGCACAACGGGGTGCAGGTGGGCGTGCTCCATCACCGCCACCACTTCGGCGCGGTCAAGCAGCCGATCAGCCCGTTTCGTGTGCCGGGCGACCCGACGAGCGGGCTCCTGCCGCGGATCAGCACCGAGCCCGTCGGCGAGTTCGGCTCGGGCGACAAGCGGGTGCAGGCCTACTGCTTCCGGATGTGCCTCACGGACGTCGCGGAGAACCGGGTCCCGTTTCCGAAGCCGGCTGGCTACGACGCTGAGCAATACGAACTCATCCTGCGGGTGTTCGACGCCGGCTGGGACGAGTTCTTCAAGAAGTTCGACCTGATCCCCAACGGCAAGACCGACACCAACAACCACGGCCCCTTCAGCTTCGACAACATCGGCTTCAACTACGACTACCCCGAGGCGAGCTACGAACGCCGCCGCGAGATCATCGCCGAGCACGCGACCTACCAGCAGGGGCTCCTCTGGTTCGTGGCGAACGATCCCCGCGTGCCGAAGCCGGTGCGGGAAAAGCTGCGAGCGTGGGGCCTGCCGAAGGACGAGTTCATCGACAACGGCCACTGGAGCCACCAACTTTACATCCGCGAGGCGCGGCGGATGGTGGGCGCCTTCGTGATGACCGAGAACGAGCTGCGAAAGAAGAAGCCCACGCCCGATTCCGTCGGCATGGGCAGCTACACGATCGACAGCCACAACGTGCAACGCTATGTCACGCCCGAAGACACCGTGCAAAACGAGGGGGACATCGGCGTGAGCACGGGGGGCCCCTACGAGATCGCCTACGGAGCGCTCGTGCCGAAGCGGGGGCAGTGCGAAAACCTGCTCGTGCCGGTGGCGGTGTCGGCCAGCCACATCGCCTACGGGTCGATCCGGATGGAGCCCGTGTTCATGATCCTCGGCCAATCGGCGGCCACGGCCGCAGCGCTCGCGATCGACGGCGGCACGAGCGTCCAGGCCGTGGCCTACGAGCGTCTCCGCGAGCGACTTCTCGCCGACGGCCAGGTGCTACATGTCACAGGTGACGGAAAACAAGCCGTGCAGAAGTGACCAGGCCAACCCGATTTTATCGGCAAAGCCCTGAACCGTAACGACTTGCGCCCGGGCTGGCAGCGTGGCTTCCCCGCAATCCCGTGCTATAGTTATTGATGTGGTGGTCAGTGCCGGCGGAGCGCAACGCCGACACCCTTGGAATGTTCGTTGAAAGTCTCCTTGGCTCCCGAGCCAAGGCGGCCTGTCAGCAACCAGGAGGTTTCATGCTCCGCTTTCTCATGCATTGTGTCGCGCTCGCCGTCGTCTTCTGCGTCGGCCTTGTCCACGTGGCTGGGGCCGCAGAGACGCTCTCGTTCAACAAAGACATCCGGGCGATCCTTGTCGAGAACTGCTTCGGCTGCCACGGAGCAGACTCGGCTGGCCGCAAGGCCGACCTTCGGCTCGACGATCGCGACGCAGCCGTCGAGAGCGGCGCGATCGTGCCTGGCGATCCCGATTCGAGTGTGGCCCTCGATCGCATCTTCTCCGACGACCCCGAAGAGGTGATGCCGCCGCCAAGTCTGAAGAAGGTGCTCACGGCCGAACAAAAGGAGCTCCTCAAGCGGTGGATCGCCGAAGGCGCTGAGTACGAGCCCCACTGGTCGTTCATCCCGCCTGGGCGGCTGGCGCTGCCGGCGGTGAAGAACGAGGCCTGGATCAAAAACCCGCTCGATCGCTTCATCCTTGCCCGGCTCGAGCAGGAGGGGCTCGCTCCCGCCCCCGAGGCCGATCGCCGCGTGCTCGCCCGCCGGCTCGCGCTCGACCTCACGGGCCTGCCGCCCGAACCGGCACTCGTCGACGCGTTCGTCGCCGATCCGCACCCCGACGCCTACGAGCGGCTCGTCGACACGCTGCTGGCGAGCCTCGAGTGGGGCGAGCACCGCGG